>NZ_JBCNTJ010000009.1:0-233947 GCF_039581215.1 Pseudomonas halotolerans | reverse complement strand
AGGCGGTGGATCAGTCAGAATTGATATTGACTGATCCACCGCCTTCGCGAGCAAGCCCGCTCCCACATCAGGTTATTTCGTCTGGCGACCGATTATTGGTGACTGACCCAGAACACCGCGGTGCCCACCACCAGGATAATCAGGAACAAAATGGCCCAGGCATCAACAGAACTGTCGCTTTTCCTTGCTTTGGTCGAATTGCTCATTGCATCGCCTCTTGTCGGTTTTGTAGGTGATTGCATAGGGACTCGACCACAGTTAAGACGATGATTGCCCGCACGACAAATGTGGGTTAGGCAATAATCCATCTCATTAGTCGATTTGGTTCTTTATATATACTCAAACATCACTTTTGCGCATAACCCAAAACAGGTATCTTGCATCGGCTCCTATAGGAGTGCGCGGCCGTGCGCGCAGAATTGCCGAGGCAGAATCCGATTTCAGCGAGCCAACACACCGCTGTTTCTGATCGGCCCAAGCCTGAGAACGAGACTTATATGTACGTATATGACGAGTACGATCAGCGGATCATCGAGGACCGCGTCAAGCAGTTCCGTGATCAGACCCAACGCTATCTGGCAGGCGAGCTGAGCGAAGAAGAATTCCGCCCTCTGCGCTTGCAGAATGGCCTGTATATCCAGCGCTTCGCCCCGATGCTGCGCGTAGCGGTGCCTTATGGCCAACTGACCTCGCGTCAGGTGCGCATGCTGGCCAAGATTGCCCGCGACTACGACAAGGGCTATGCCCACATCAGCACCCGCCAGAACGTCCAGTACAACTGGCCGGCCCTGGAAGATGTGCCCCAGATCCTGGCTGAATTGGCCACTG
This sequence comes from Pseudomonas halotolerans, assembly GCF_039581215.1. Classification (NCBI taxonomy): domain Bacteria; kingdom Pseudomonadati; phylum Pseudomonadota; class Gammaproteobacteria; order Pseudomonadales; family Pseudomonadaceae; genus Pseudomonas; species Pseudomonas halotolerans. The sequence continues at coordinate 233,119 of NZ_JBCNTJ010000009.1, read as the reverse complement.
TGCAGATGCACGCGATCCAGACCAGCGGCAACTGCCTGCGCAACGTCACCACCGACCAGTTCGCCGGTGTCGCGGCCGATGAGTTGATCGATCCGCGTCCCTGGTGCGAGATCGTTCGCCAGTGGACCACCTTCCACCCGGAATTCGCCTACCTGCCGCGCAAGTTCAAGATCGCCATCAATGGCTCGACCTCGGACCGTGCGGCCATTGAAGTCCACGACATCGGCCTGGAGACGGTCTACAACGCCGCGGGCGAACTGGGCTTCCGTGTGCTGGTGGGCGGCGGCCTGGGCCGTACGCCGGTGGTCGGCGCGTTCATCAACGAGTTCCTGCCATGGCAGGACCTGCTGAGCTACCTCGACGCCATCCTGCGGGTGTACAACCGCTACGGCCGTCGTGACAACAAGTACAAGGCGCGGATCAAGATCCTGGTCAAGGCCCTTACGCCAGAAGTGTTCGCCGAAAAGGTCGAGGCCGAAATGGCTCACCTGCGCGGCGGCCAGACCACCCTGACCGAAGCCGAAGTCCATCGCGTAGCCAAGCATTTCGTCGACCCGGACTACAAGGCCCTGAGTAACCAGGACGCCGAGCTGTCTGCCCTGGACAAAGAACATCCTGGCTTCGCCCGCTGGCGCACCCGCAACACCCTGGCCCACAAAAAGCCGGGCTACGTCGCGGTGACCCTGTCCCTGAAGCCGACCGGCGTCGCGCCGGGCGACATCACCGACAAGCAACTGGACGCCGTGGCCGACCTGGCTGAGCGCTACAGCTTCGGTCAACTGCGCACCTCCCACGAACAGAACATCATCCTGGCGGACGTTGAACAGAGCCAATTGTTCACCCTGTGGGGCGAGTTGCGCGAGCAAGGCTTCGCCACCCCGAACATCGGCCTGCTGACCGACATCATCTGCTGCCCGGGCGGCGACTTCTGCTCCCTGGCCAACGCCAAGTCGATCCCGATCGCCGAGTCGATCCAGCGTCGTTTCGACGACCTGGATTACCTGTTCGACATCGGCGAGCTGGACCTGAACATTTCTGGTTGCATGAACGCCTGTGGTCACCACCACGTCGGCCACATCGGCATTCTGGGCGTGGACAAGAAAGGTGAGGAGTTCTACCAAGTCTCCCTGGGCGGCAGCGGCAGCCGCGACGCCAGCCTGGGCAAGATCCTCGGCCCGTCGTTTGCCCAGGACGACATGCCTGACGTGATCGAGAAGCTGATCGACGTGTACATCGAACAACGTACTGAAGACGAGCGTTTCATCGACACTTATCAACGTATCGGCATCGACCTCTTCAAGGAACGCGTCTATGCAGCGAATCATTAAGAACGACGAGGTTATCGACGAAACCTGGCACCTGCTGCCCAAGGACGCGACCCTCGATGGTATTTCCAACTGCGACGACCTGATCGTGCCCCTGGCCCTGTGGCGCGATCATGCTCACGCCCTCAAGGCCCGCGATGGCGGCCTGGGTGTGTGGCTGGACGCCGACGAAGAAGCGGAAGAAATCGGTGATGACGCCAATCAACTTCAGGTCATTGCCCTGAACTTCCCGGCCTTCACCGACGGGCGCAGCTACTCCAACGCTCGCCTGCTGCGTGACCGTTATGGTTTCAAGGGTGAATTGCGGGCGATTGGCGATGTGCTGCGCGACCAGTTGTTCTACATGCGCCGTTGCGGTTTCGACGCCTTTGCCTTGCGCGCCGACAAGGACCCCTTTGAGGCCCTCAAAAGCCTGAAGGACTTCTCGGTGACCTACCAGGCCGCTACTGACGAACCGTTGCCGTTGTTTCGCCGTCGCTGAAACCATGCATGAAAAAGCCCTGATCCGGGTACTCCGGTTCAGGGCTTTTTTATGGGCGGTTGGTGAGTGGTGAACCCGGATCTTCAGCCACCCTGAAAACTCTGTGGGAGCGGGCTTGCTCGCGAAAGCGGTGCCACAGCCAACATAATTTGTCAGGCAGACCGCCTTCGCGAGCAAGCCCGCTCCCACAGTGATGGGCGGTAAAGCCGATCTTCGCGGGCTACCAGAACCGCTGCTGGGTCAGGCGGCTCCACCAGGTCAGCAACACCCGGTCCACCGAACCGCTGGCCGCCATGCCGATGCGCTCTTGCAGGCTTTTGCGTTCGGCGTAGTGCAGGTGGTACAGCTCCGCGTTCTTGGCTCGTTCGGCCAGGTATTCATCGCTGGTTTTCAACTCATCCACCAAGCGCTTGTCCAGTGCCGCGACGCCCAGCCAGACCTCACCGGTCGCCACTTCATCAATAGCCAGTTGGGGGCGGTAGTTGGACACGAAGTTCTTGAACAACTCATGGGTGATGTCCAGGTCTTCCTGGAACTTCTCCCGGCCCTTCTCGGTGTTTTCGCCAAACACCGTCAATGTGCGCTTGTATTCACCGGCCGTCAGCACTTCAAAGTCGATGTCATGTTTCTTCAGCAGGCGATTGACGTTGGGCAACTGGGCGACGACGCCGATGGAGCCAAGAATGGCAAATGGCGCGCTGATGATTTTCTCGCCGATGCACGCCATCATGTAGCCGCCGCTGGCCGCGACCTTGTCGATGCACACCGTCAGCGGCACGCCGGCCTGTCGGATCCGCGCCAGTTGTGAGGAGGCCAGGCCGTAGCTGTGGACCATGCCGCCACCGCTTTCCAGGCGTAGCACCACTTCATCCTTCGGAGTCGCCAGGGTCAGCAGCGCAGTGATTTCATGACGAAGGCTTTCGGTGGCCGAAGCCTTGATGTCACCGTCAAAATCCAGCACGAATACCCGAGGCTTGGCCGCCGGCTTGTCCTTGTGTTTCTTGGCGGCCTTTTCAGCCTTGCCTTCGGTCTTGCGCAGGGCCTTGAGCTGGTCTTTATCCAGCAGCGTCTGCTCCAGGCGCTCGCGCAGGCCCTTGTAGAAATCGTTGAGTTTGCTCACCTGCAACTGGCCGGCAGACTTGCGCCGCCCCTTGCTGCGCAGGGCAGCAAAACTGGCCAGCACCACCAGGATGGCAATCACCAGCGTCACGGTCTTGGCCAGAAAACTGGCGTATTCGATGAAAAACTCCACGATGGCTCCTAATAAATTCAAACGCCGCTCAAGCGCGGGCACTCAACACGTTCAGCATACCCATGCGCCTGCGCCGCGACCAGCCGTGAAACCTGTGGTTACCTTAATGCGAGCGCGGCTGGACAAGGCTGTAACAAGCATTTCAAACAAGCGTATGTTTTTTCATTGACAGCTCACCGCCATCCTCATAACCTCGCCAAACCTTCAACGTACCGGGATGACGCGGACGTGGGCAGTATCTATCTGATTCGACATGGCCAGGCCTCCTTTGGTGCGGACGATTACGATGTCCTTTCGCCAAACGGTGTACGCCAGGCGCAAGTGCTGGGCAGCCACCTGGCCGAACTGGGTGTCGTGTTCGATCGCTGCCTCTCCGGCGACCTGCGTCGTCAGCAGGATACCGCCACCGGTGCGCTGGGCCAGATGTTCGCCGCCGGGCTGCCGGTGCCTGAGCTGGAAATCGATTCGGCGTTCAATGAGTTCGACGCCGATGCGGTGATCCGCGCCCTGTTGCCCGACATGCTCGCCCAGGAACCCGAAGCCCTGTACATCCTGCGCAACGCCGCACAGAACCGCGCCGAGTTCCAGCGCATCTTCGCGTTGATCATCGAACGCTGGCTCGGCGGCCAATACGACCCGCCCGGACTGGAAAGCTGGCTGGGTTTCGTCGACCGCGTCCAGGCCGGCCTGCAGCGCATTCTGGAGCGAGCCGACAATTCTCAGAAAATCGCCGTGTTCACCTCCGGCGGCACCATCACCGCCCTGCTCCACCTGATCACCCAGATGCCTGCACGGCAGGCCTTCGAACTGAACTGGCAAATCGTCAACACCTCGCTCAACCACCTGAAATTCAGGGGTCGCGAGGTGGCCCTGGCTTCCTTCAACAGTCATGCCCACCTGCAACTGCTGAAGGCCCCGGATCTCATCACCTTTCGCTGAGTCCGGATTACTGTAGACCCTTGCTGTATAACCCAAATAAGGATCGAAACCATGACCTCCGTAGCCGACGCCGTACAAGCCATGAAAGCCAAGTTCAACCCAGCCGCCGCTGCCGGCCTGGACCTGGTATTTGGTTTCAACATCACCGACGAAGACAAGCAATACGCCCTGATCGTCAAGGATGGCACCTGTGAGCTGCAAGAAGGCGAAAATGAAAACGCCAACTGCACGCTGATCATGGACAGTGAAACCCTCAAGGGCATCGTCAGCGGCGATACCGACGGTATGCAAGCGTTCATGGGTGGCAAGCTGCGCGTCGAAGGCGACATGATGCTGTCGATGAAGCTGTCCGAATTGTTCCCGGCCTGAGGCTGCTTGCCCTTTCCCCGGGCGCCCTGGCTGCAAACGAATCCCGCCTCTGTGGCGGGATTTGTATTTTGAGCATCTCCATTGGCCGGCCCATCGCTATCGCGAGCAGGCTCGCTCCCACAATTGCTCCGGTTTCAAGATTGAGCGTCGCCCCAGATCCCTTGTGGGAGCGAGCCTGCTCGCGATAGCGCCGGTACATTCAGCAAAGGGCCCTGCGGTAGTTCGCAGGTATCTTACAATCCCCGCTTTTCTCGCATCGGCCTGACCATGGACATTGACCTTGCCCGCACCTTTCTGGAAATCGTCCGTCACGGCAGCCTCGCCGCCGCAGCCGACAAGCTGCACGTCACCCAGACGGCTATCACCGCGCGGGTCCAGAAGCTGGAAAGCCAGCTTGGCTGTGTGCTGTTTGTGCGCAACCGTGCCGGCGCGCGCCTGACCGCCGACGGTGAAACCTTCGTGGTGTATGCCAACCAACTGGTGCAGACCTGGGAAGCGGCCCGCCGGGACCTGCCCTTACCCGAAGGCTTTCGCAACGTTTTGCACCTCGGTGGGGAAGTCAGCCTGTGCAACCCCTTGATGCTCGCCTGGGCTGAGGAACTGCGTCATAAAATCCCCGGCCATGCCCTGCGCATGGATATCCGCGATGGCGAAAAACTGCTGCAACAACTGGAGCTGGGCCTGCTGGATGCCGCCGTGGTGTATCAGCCCGAATACTGGCCGAGACTGCAAGTGGAGCAGTTGCTGGAGGAGAAACTGATCCTGGTGCGCCTGGCCACCTGTCCCGAGCCCTACGTCTACATCGACTGGAGTGCAGACTTCCGTCGTCAGCACGACACCGCGCTGCCGGACAAGGCCAAGGCGGCCGTAACCTTCAACCTCGGCCCCCTGGCCCTGCAGTACATCCTGGAAAACGGCGGCAGCGGCTACTTCCGCACCCGGGTCGTGCAGAGTTACCTGGACAGCGGCATTCTGGAGCGAGTGCCCAAGGCGCCGGAATTCAACTACCCGACGTACCTGGTGTACTCCCGGGATCGGGATTCGGCGGCGTTGCAGCAAGCCTTCGAAGTGCTGCGCCAGATCGTCACCGCCGGCAGCGACTGGTCCCAGCGCTGGAACCCGCTGACCTGAGGGATCGCGGTGGATGTGTGGCGAGAGGGCCCTTCACGAGACAAAGGGCTCCTCACAAACAGCCCAGCCTTATGGCTCTTCCTGCAAGTACCCCGCGATCTCGTCTTTGACCTGCAATCGTTTCTCCTTGAGCGCCTTCAGGGCAACATCAGACAGTGCGGCGGACGACGGTTTCTCGGCGTCGACCACCTCGGCATCAAGTTGGGAGTATTTTTGAAGTAACGAGTCGAGCCTTGGATTCTCGCTGCGCTTTTGCTGGATGTGGTCTTTTGTGCATTGAAGATCCTGGCACAAATCGTGAGTCACGGGCATGGAACACCTCCTTTGGCAGAACGATGGCAGACGCCTTCTACGGCGTTCGTCGACCATCAGAATGGCCTCGCCGACGGGGTTCTGTCGACCGCCAATCCGACCAGCGGTGACCGTTCGTCGTACCGGCCCGCTGTGCAATCAAACCTTTGTCCGCCCGCCGCCCTCCATTGAACAGGACGACACAAGTCCCTTGTACAACCTGTGTGGAGACTTACCTATGGACGGATTTACCCTGCGTCAACTTGGCCTGGCGGTTGCCTTGAGTACCAGCATGGGCATGGCTTGGGCCGCGACTTCCAGCGACTTCGTCGACAACGCGGCGGCCGGTGGTATCGCGGAAATCGAAACCAGCAAACTGGCCCTGGAAAAAAGCAGCTCGGCGGACGTCAAGGACTTCGCCAACATGATGATTTCCGACCACACCAAAGCCAACGAAGAGTTAATCTCGCTGGCGAAAAAACACGATATCGAAGTACCGGACGAAACCACGCTGGTGAAAAAGGCCAAGGCCAAGATTCTTGACATGCGCGATGAATCGTTTGATGCGGCCTACGCCAACAACCAGGTGATGGCCCACGAAGAAACCATCGCCCTGTTCAAGAAAGAAGCCGAGACCGTCACGGACGACAAGAAGCCCGGCAACACCGAGCTGAAGGCGTTCGCGCAAAAAATGCTTCCTGACTTGGAAAAACATCTGGAAATGGCCAAGAAACTCCAGGCCGCTCATCCAAGTAAATAGCGGGAGAGGTACGAAAAAGCCCGATCACGGCGTCGGGCTTGGCGAGATCATCAGCCTGACCGAGAAGCCCTGCAGGTTTAATCCAGCAGGGCTTTCTTGTTTTCAAACGTGGGATCTTCTCAGAATACCGAAATGCCTCTGAGCATCTTCGAGAGGTCGCTCCCTTGATGTTTTACTTCACAAAAAAAGAGCATGAGTCCTGCCCCAGTTAGAAGTTGCTCTCTTTGCCAGACGCCACTATTAACGTCATTGAGCCATGGGGTCGACATTGACCGCTGGGCTAAGAAAATCAATGTGATAACCATCGGAGCCATCGTGTGTTTCTGGCTGAATTCAACTTGTATGCTGATCATGAAATATTTCAACTATTTTTAGACCGATAGCCTATTAATGAAGCAGATAGATTACTTATGCAGGAAGTGTCTGTAGTAGATTTCTGAAAACACCAAAATTCGCCTTATTAAGTTGTTTGACTGGTCCGGCATTGATAGGTTTTTCCTCCGACTGTTCAAGCCGTAGCAAACACTTTTTCAAAGGGGCCAATAATGGGTGTTACCAAGAAATACCTGACTGACGTCGCGCTTCAGCAGGCGTTATCCATTACAGATCTGACTGAGGCGCACTCGCCCGCACATGCGGTCCGTCTGATCATGAACGAAATCATTGAAGGGCTGGTCAGTGCTGGTTGGCCGCAGGCTCTAATACAAACCGGCCCACGAATCGTATCCGCCGAAGAGAACTACGGACTGCTCGGTTATGACCCGGCAGAAATCACTTTAGGCAGCGAACACACCCGGTGGATAGACGAACATTCACTGTTGCGTACACAAACCACTAGCCAGATTCCAATTGTGCTGCAACGTGCGGCTCAGGAACGCAAACTTGGAGAGGTCATTTTGCTGGCCGCTCCGGGTATCACGTTCCGCCGCGACAGTCGTGATCGTTGGCACTGCGCCGAGCCACATCAGATGGACATATGGGTGCTGGGTGAACCCGAGCTCTCGGCGCGCGAACACCTTTTGCGCTTGGTCGGCGATATCCTTGGGGTCGCCGTCCCCGATAAACCTTGGGTTTACAGCGACAGTCCGCATCATTACACCGAAGGTGGCATCGAGGTGAATGTGATAAACGATGGTTCTGCTGTCGAAGTGCTGGAGTGTGGGCTTATTGCCACTTCGTTATTACAACGGCTAGGAATCGATGCGCAGCGTCATGGCGGTCTGGCGTTGGGGATGGGGCTGGACCGGTTGGCTATGCTACGAAAGGGAATCCCGGATATTCGCCTGTTGCGTGACCCTAATGAGCGAGTTCAGGCCCAGATGCAAGATTTACGTCCTTGGAGTACGGTTTCGCGTTTGCCTTCAATTACTCGGGACATTTCAGTGGCCGTGACTCCGGGTTTGAGTGAGGAAGTACTGACTGAAAAAATGCTCCAGGCGGCTGGCGACTGCTCTGGTTGGATTGAGGAGATGCAAGTCAAAGGCCGTTGGACTTCGTCTGAATTACCACCACAGGCCATCGAGCGACTCGGGCTGTTACCTGGCCAGGAAAATGCTCTGTTGCGCGTCGTATTGCGGGATTGCTCGCGGTCAATCACGACTGTCGAGGCCAATGCATTGTATGAAAAAATCCAGTCGGCATTACATGAAGGCAAGCCGGGGGCTGGGTATCGGATGGACCTGTAGCCTCACTCATCCACTCAATAGCTGCGCCAGCCACCCAACGGCGTCGTGAAATGCGAAAGCCCAGCTTCAAAAAAAGAAGCAGGGCTCATTGGCTAACCGCCATCCGTATCGATATCGGCGTCAGTGCTCTCACCGGATTCCGGGCGGTCCGGGTCAGGCTTGAAGCCAGGGCTGAAGGTGTTGTCGTTGTCCTGGTGGTGATTCTTTTGATCGACTTCGCTGTCGGCGCTTTGGGCTTTGCCTGCCCCGGCCGGGCTGACTGGCTGGGTGCCAGCGGGCTCAGGGGAGACCTGAGGATCGATCGCCGGATCATTGCGCGGTGACGGGGCCTGCGTCTGGCCTTGTTGCTGGGTGTTTGCAGGATCTTGGTTCATAGGCACCTCATTCATGACAGGCCGGATTGATGACCGGTCATGGTCATTTGAAGGTGGCATGGCGGCTTCGGTTCCATTTGTTTAGCGCGCCGCGATCAACTGCCCAACACAGTCCTCACCATGGTGATCAAGGCATCCGGGCCGTAAGGTTTGCTCAGCAGATGGGTATCGGGGCTCAATTGGTGGTTGCGGGAAATGATGTCCCGAGTGTGGCCCGAGGTGAACAGCACAGGCAACGGCGGGGCCTGTACCTTGGCCCAGGCCGCCAGGTCAGAGCTCTTGATCAGGCCTGGCATGACCACATCGGTAAAAATCAGATCCACCGAGGCACCTTCGAGCAAAAGCGCCATGGCCGCGTCAGCGTTGGCGGCCGTGAGGGTTCGATAACCGGACTGCTCCAGCAGCTCCACTGACGCGCTGCGCACCTCTTCGTTATCTTCCACCACCAGAATCGTCTCCTGCCCACCGGCCAGAAGCGGGCCGTGGGGCGCCTCTTCACCTGTTTCAGGTTGCCGACTGCGGGGGAAATACATCTGCGCCCGCGTGCCCTCTCCCACGTCACTGGCAATCTCGATATGCCCGCCACTTTGCTTGACGAACCCGAACACCATGCTCAGTCCGAGCCCGGTGCCCTGGCCGTCGGTCTTGGTGGTGAAAAACGGCTCGAACACATGATTCAGCACATCGGGAGGCATGCCCGCGCCGCGGTCGATCACCGACAGACGCACATAGTCACCGGCCGGAATGTCTTTTCCGGCGCAGGACGATTCGTCGAGCACGATGTTTTCGCCGATCAGGCCAATGGTGCCCTCACCGCCCATGGCATCGCGGGCATTGATCGCCAGGTTCAACAAAGCGTTTTCAAGCTGGTTGCGATCGACGTGGATGCACCAGGGCTCGGCAGGCAAGGCCACTTCGATCTGGATGGTTTCGCCCAAGGCCCGCTGCAGCAATTCGCCCAGGCCGTCGAAGATCCGTCGTGGGTTGTAGACCGCCGGTGACAACGGCTGGCGCCGGGCAAACGCCAGCAATTGCGAGGACAGTTTGGCGCCCCGTTCCACCGCTTCGATGGAAGCACTGACCCGTCGCTGCACATTGGCGTTGTCCGGTTCGTGGCGAGCCAGCAGGTGCAGGTTGCCGGCGATCACCTGCAATAAGTTGTTGAAATCATGGGCCACACCACCGGTGAGTCCGCCAATGGCTTCGAGTTTCTGCGACTGGCGCAACTGTTCTTCGGCCGTCAACCGCGCATGCACTTCCTCGGCGACACGCAGTTCCAGATCACGGGTGAACTTGAGCAGCGAGGCTTCAGCCGCCTTGCGTTCGTTGATATCAATCAGCACGCCGGGAAAACGCAAGGGCGTGCCCAACGTATCGAACTCACATCGCCCGCTTGCCAGCACCCACAGGTAATCACCGCCCAGGCGGCGCACCCGATACTCAGCGTTGTAGGGGGTCCCGGTGCGCAAGGTCAGTTCGACCCGCCGGTTCACTTCCTCAAGGTCATCGGGGTGGATGTTCTGGCGGGCAATCTCGACAGGCAATGCATCCAGGGGTGTGTCCGGCGGGTAATTGAACGTTCGGGAAAAGCGCTCATCGCCGGAAAGAGTGTCGTTCTGGATGTCCCAGACAAACGATCCCAGCAAGGGCCCGGCCGAGAGGGCCAACTGAATGCGCTCGTTGACGGCGCGGTAGCTGCGTTCCGCCTCCTGACGGGCGCGCTCGGTCAGCACAAGCTCGGTGGTTTCCACGACGATCGCCAACACGCCGCCCGGAGACTGATCATCGTCGGGCACCGGGCTGTAATAAAGATCCATCCATACATCTTCCGGCTTGCCATTGCGTAGCAATACCAGCTCCTTGCTGCGATAGGACAAGGTGCCACCGGCCAGGCAGACATCCAGGACGTGACGATTGAATTCGGCCACTTCCGGCCAGCCCAACTCTACCGCGCAGCCCAGCAGGTATGGATGGCGCCCGCCGGCGAACTCGGCGTAGGCATCGTTGTAGACCATGAAACCCTGACGCCCCCACAACATGACCATCGGCAAAGGCGAAGCCAGCAGCATCTGGACTGCGCTGCGCAGACTGGCGGACCAGTGCTCGATGGCGCCGAGTTCGGTCTGGCTCCAATCAAACGCACGGATACGCCCGGCCATTTCACCACCCCAACCGGGGCATCCATGATTCTGGGATAAAAACTGCATGAGTCGATTCTGAACCTCGAATATGCCAGCAGGGAATCGGCCTACCACAAGTCCCTTGTGCTCAGAGCTTCGAGCGCTGGGTTGGCGTTTGGTTTCATGGTGAGGTCATGCTGCAAACCTGCTCGGACTAGGGGCATGCTTGCTGTGTGGCAGCTGAGTTCAGCGGAAATCGCGGCTATGCACCTGGATACCCGCCAGCAACTCGGTCAGGTCGCTCAAGCGGCCGGCGATCAGATGACGAACTTCACCGACACTTTCCCAACGTCCGTCGACCCTGAGCAATTGCGAACCCACCAACGCTTTACGTTGACGCTCGGCCAGGTCGCGCCAGACCACCACATTGAGGTTACCAAACTCATCTTCCAGGGTGACGAACGTCACGCCGCTGGCCGTGCCTGGCCGTTGGCGGCCGGTGACCAGCCCGGCCACGCTGACGTTGCGGCCATGCTCCACGTCCTGCAATTCCCGTGAGCTGCGACAGCGCCGGGCGCGCAGTTCGGGGCGCAACAAGGCCAGCGGATGGGGCCCCAGAGTGGTACCGACGCTGGCGTAATCGGCAAACAGGTTCTCCCCCACCGTGGGTTTTGGCAGGTCCACGGGCGGTTCTTCCTGGTTGGGTAAACCGGCGAACAAGCCCAGTTGTTTCTGTACCCCGGCCACTTCCCAGCGGGCGCGATGACGATCACCGGCCAAGCCCCGCAAGGCACCGGCGTCGGCCAGTTGCGCCTGGGCCCGGGCATCGAGTTGCGCGCGCTCGCCAAGGTCGGCCACGTCACTGAAAGGCCGATGCCGGCGGGCCGCTGCGATACGCTGGGCATCGTCTTGGCGAAAACCCTTGATCATGCGCAGGCCCAGGCGAAGCGCCGGTTGTCGGCCTTCCATGGGTTCGAGGCTGCAATCCCAATCACTGGCACGCACGTCCACCGGGCGGATCTGCAACTGATGCCGGCGGGCATCCTGAAGGATCTGGTCCGGGCTGTAGAACCCCATGGGCCAGCTGTTGATCAGGGCACAGGCGAACGCCGCCGGTTCATGGCATTTGAGCCAACTGCTGGCGTAGGTCAGCAAGGCGAAGCTGGCGGCGTGGGATTCAGGAAAACCGTAATTGCCGAAGCCTTTGATCTGCTCAAAGATTTGCGCGGCGAATTCGGCGGTATAGCCGTTTCTCGCCATCCCCGCCGCCAAACGCTCCCGATGCGGTTCCAGGCCACCGTGGCGTTTCCAGGCGGCCATGGAGCGACGCAACTGGTCAGCTTCGCCGGGACTGTAATCCGCCGCAACGATGGCGATCTGCATGACCTGCTCCTGAAACAGAGGCACGCCCAAGGTGCGCTTGAGCACTTCTTCCAATGCCTTGGAGGGATAAGTCACCGCTTCTTCCTTGTTTTTACGCCGCAGATACGGATGCACCATTCCCCCCTGGATCGGCCCCGGTCGCACGATGGCCACCTCAATCACCAGGTCATAAAAGGACTCGGGTTTGAGCCGAGGCAACATCGCCATCTGCGCGCGCGACTCGATCTGGAACACGCCGATGGTGTCGGCGCGGGTGATCATTTCGTAGGTGGCCGCGTCGTCCTTGGGCAACGTCGCCAAGGTGTAGTGCTGGTCGCGGTACTGCGCGATCAGATCAAAACAGCGACGAATTGCACTGAGCATGCCCAGGGCCAGGATATCCACCTTGAGCAACCCGACCGCGTCCAGGTCGTCCTTGTCCCACTGGATGATGGTGCGCTCGGCCATGGCGGCGTTTTCCACTGGCACCAGGGTGTCCAGGGGCTGTTCGGAAATCACGAAGCCGCCAGGGTGCTGGGACAGGTGCCGGGGAAAACCGATCAGTTGTCGGGTCAGGCTCAGGACCCGGCGCAACACCGGGCTGTCCGGGTCGAAACCACCTTCGCGCAGGCGATCCACGGGCGGCACCTCGTCACTCCAGCGCCCACAACAGTCGGCCAGCGCGTTGACCTGATCCGGCGGCAGGCCCAAGGCCTTGGCGACGTCGCGCACCGCGCCGGCACCGTGGTAGCTGCTGACCACCGCCGTCAAGGCCGCACGATGGCGACCGTAGCGCTGGAACACGTACTGCAGCACTTCTTCACGACGCTCGTGTTCAAAATCGACGTCGATGTCCGGCGGTTCGTTGCGCTCGCGGGACAGGAATCGCTCGAACAGCATGCTGGTCTGGCTCGGGTCGATTTCGGTGATCCCCAAGGCGTAGCACACCGCTGAGTTGGCCGCCGAACCACGGCCCTGGCAGAGAATATGCCGCTCGCGGGCGAAGCTGACGATGTCCTGCACAGTCAGGAAATAGCTGTCGTAGCCCAACTCGGCGATCAGGGCCAGCTCCTTGTCGATCTGCTGGCGGACCTTGTCCGGCAGACCTTTTTCCCATCGCTGGCGCATGCCGCGCTCGGTCAACGCCCGCAGCCAGGACGCCGGATCATGCCCCTCAGGCACCAGTTCACGGGGGTATTGATAACGCAGTTGGCCAAGGTCGAAGGTACAGCGCCGAGCGATGTTCAACGTTTCGTCGAGCAAGGCGCGTGGGTAGATGTCGGCCAGGGCCTGGAGACTGCGCAGATGGCGCTCGCCGTTGGGGTGCAGGCGCTGGCCGGCCTCGGCCACCGTGACGTGGTGCCGGATGGCGGTCATGGTGTCCTGCAGGGCGCGCCGGCCACGTGCGTGCATGTGCACGTCCCCCGTGGCGACGGCCGCAAGGTTCAACCGTTGCGCCAGCGCCAACAAGTCCGCCAGCCGACGCCGGTCGTCCTGCCCGCAATGCAACTGGACCGACAGCCACAAGCGCTCGGCAAATATCTGCCGCAGCCAGCGCCCCTGACCTTCGGGATCGCTGTCACCGGGCACCCACAACGCCAGTAACCCCGGCAAGGGCTCGTCGAAGTCTTCGCGCACGATGCGATAGCGACCTTTCTCGCTGCGTCGACGGGCGCGGGTGATCAGCCGGCACAGGGCTTGATAGCCTTGCAGATTCTCCACCAGCAGCACCAGTTTCGGCCCGCTCTCGATCTGGATCTCACTGCCGATGATCAAGTGCAGGCCCAGTTCCCTGGCAGCCTGCCAGGCTCGGACAATCCCGGCCAGGGTGCACTCATCGGTGATTGCCAGAGCCGTGTAACCCTGTTGTTGCGCACGACGGCACAGCTCCAGGGCGCTGGAGGCACCGCGCTGGAAACTGAAGTTCGACAGGCAATGCAGCTCGGCATAGTCGATGTTCATGCGAACCAGCCTTGCAGCCACAATGGCCCGCCCTCGCCCACCGGTCGATAGGCCCAACCGCGTTGGCCCGCGCGGGTTTCAATCAGATAGTAATCACGGCGTACGTCGGCGCCGTCCCACCAGCCGGACTCGATGCGCTCCGGGCCCATGAGGATTCGCGTCTGGCCCTCCTGCAAGGCCTGGGGTTCGTCCAGCAGCCAGCCGGGACGCCGGACGCCCTCGCGCACCGGACATGCCTGGGGCTGGCGTTCAGAGGTCATCTGCCAGGCACATTCAGGCCGATGGTCATCGCGAAACCCCAGGCCCTGCACTGCGTCGTCCCCCAGCCGGGCCCGCAGCCGCTCGCGCAATTGCTCCCAAGGCAAGGACTGCTGAGGACGCTCGTCGAACAGCTCCAGGCGCTGGGGCACGAAACTGGGCAAGTCTTCGGCACACAAACGAAAGCCACGTACCGGTGCCTCGACCTGCACCTGCTCCAGCCGACCACGGGCCAGCTCGAAAAGCATCGCAGGATCCCGCTCGGCGCTGAGCAGGCCGACCTTGATCAGCGTGTCAGGCAACCCGGCGTGTTCCAGGTGCAGGTCGAACCGCTGCACGCCGCTGTCACGACCGCACAGGAACGCCGAGAGATCACCGGTCAACCGGCGCAACGGAAACAACAACGCCTGGTGGGATTGCACAATGCGATGCCGGAATCCCAGTTGCGTCAGCTCGGCCCGCAGGCGTTTTTCGAACGCCGGCCAGGGGCCAAACAGGCCCAGGCTCGACTCGATCTCGAATACCACCGTGCGTGGGTAATGCACGCTGACCTGGGAGCTGAAACGGTAGGCCCAGGCCGCCAGAAACTGCTGCCAGTGTTGGATCTGCGCCGCGTCGTATTCGGCCGTGGCAAACCCTTTGCTCAGGGCCTGGGCGGCCGTCATGGTCTGGCCGGGACGCAAGCCCAGCGCTCGTGCTGGCTCATTGACCGCTTGCAGCACCCGGCGCTGGGCCGGGCCGGTCAGCAGCGCCAACGGCTCGCCAGGATCGGGACGCTGACGCAGCGCGGCGTCCAGCGCCAATTGCGGGAAGAGAATGCAGACCCAGCGCATCGCAACCTCAATGCTCTGTCGGTGGGGTGAGCGTGGCGAAGGCAATGGGCGTTGAGCGAGCCAGCCCGCCTCGACACTTGAGCACCCGCAATTGTCCTGGCCGGCCATCGAGGGCGATGCGCAGGGCCGCCGGCGACGGGTTGATGGCTTCCTGAATCGAGCGCCAGGCGAACGCCAGGGTCTGGCCGGTTTCCGCCGCCACTTGCAAGCGGCGCAAAGCTCTATCGTCAGCCTGGCGGGGCCAGCACAACACCGCGCCGCAACTGCCCGAACGCAGGCATTGTTCGGCGGCCCACAAGGCATCGCGCTCATCGGCCCGGATCACTGACAACTGGCGCAGGTCCACCCCGGCGTTCTGCCAGGCCTGGGGATAGGGCACGAACGGCGGCGCCACCAACACGATCCGCTCCCCCGCCGCCGTCAGCCGCGCCAGGGTTGGCCAGACCAGTTGCAATTCGCCCACGCCCGGCGCGGCAACGAGCAGTTCCGTCAGCGCCGCTTCCGGCCAGCCGCCACTGGGCAATGCTGCGTCCAATGCCGCATGACCGGTGGGTTGCGGGCTGGCGGCCGGTGGTGCGGGTCGGCCTTTCCAGACCTGACCACCGTTGAACAGCGTGTCCAGCGCAACGACAGCGCCCATCAGCCTTGCCTCAGCAAGCCACAGAACACGCCTTCGATGGCCAGGTCCTGGTCGGCTTCGACAATGATCGGCTGGTAGGCCGGGTTGCGCGGCAACAAACGTACCCGCTCGCCGATTCGCTCGAAACGCTTGATGGTGACTTCACCGTCCAGGCGCGCCACGACGATCTGGCCGTTGGAGGCCTGGGGCGTACGCTGCACGCCCACCAAGTCGCCGTCGAGAATGCCATCCTCGATCATCGAGTCACCCTGGACCCGTAGCAGGTAATCCGGCGCCTTGGTGAACATCGCCGGGTCCAGCATCAGACGGCTGTGGACCTCCGCATCGGCACCGATCGGCAGACCGGCAGCCACTCGCCCCAGCACCGGTACGTCCAGTAGCTCGGGACGCGGCGGCTGGTTCAGCAAGCGGATACCCCGGGCCTGGTGCGGATTGACTTCGATGAAACCGGCTTCGGTCAACGCCAGCACATGCTTGCGCGCCACGCTGCGGGAGGCGAAACCGAATGCCTCGCTGATTTCAGCGAGGCTGGGGGGCTGGCCCTGCTCGGCGATACGTTCGCGGATGAAGGTCAGGATGGCGGTACGGCGGGGAGTGAGAGTCGTCATGGAGTACATTTGTACTCTTGTCGGTTTTTTCTGACAAGCACCGCCAGTCAGTCAACCATAGGAAGCCGATCGCTGGCCGTCCCGACTATTGCGTGATCAGGGCAGCAACAGCCCCTGCTCGCGCTCGCACAACTGCACCACGTAATCCCACAGCACCCGCAGGCGCACAGACTTGTGCAGTTCGCGGCGGGTGCTGATCCAGTAGCTGCGGCGAATGGTTTCATCCGGCAGCAATGGGACCAGGGCCGGGTCGCTGCTGGCCATGTAGCAAGGCAGTACGGCAATCCCCAATCCCGAGCGTGCAGCCTGTTGCTGGGCGATGACGCTGGTGCTGTGAAACACCACCCGAGGGTTGCGGCAAAAGCTGTTGAGAAACATCAGCTCCTGGCTGAACAGCAGGTCGTCGACATACCCGATCCAGGCATGACGGGCCAGGTCTTCGCGACTGCGCAACGCTGGGGAGCGGTCCAGGTAGGCCTGGCTGGCGTACAGCGCCAGACTGTAGTCGGTGAGCTTGCGGGTCACCAGCAGGTCGGCCGCCGGGCGTTCGAGGTGGATGCTGATTTCCGCCTCACGGTTGAGGATGCTGACAAAACGCGGCACCGCCACCAACTCCACTTCCAGCCCCGGATAGCGCTGGAACAGTCCGTCCATGCGACTGGCGAGGAACATGATCCCCAGCCCTTCGGTCACCCCCACGCGGATCTTGCCCAAGGGCGCACTGGACTGGGTGATGTCCTCCTGAGCCAGCAGCGCCACGTTTTCCATGGCTTCGGCGTGCTTGAGCAACGTCTCGCCGGCCGGGGTCAGTTCATAACCTTGGGCATGCTGGACAAACAACGCGGTGCCCAGGCTTTTCTCGATGGCTTCGATGTGCCGGGCCACGGTGGCATGGGTGGTGTTCAGGCGTCGTGCGGCCGTGAGTAAACGGCCGCTGCGTTGCAGTTCCAGAAAGTAGCGCAGGTCATTCCAGTCGAACATGGGCCATCCTTGAACACGCCTGAAGGCAGGACTGTTTAAAAACGCACAGTGGTTGCGCAAAAACTAACATTCTTTTGACGAAACCTAACAACTAGGATGCATCCCACAAGAACAAAAATGAGGTCGCGAATGCAACCTGTCGTCGATGAATACGATTACGTGATCGTGGGCGCCGGCCCTGCCGGATGTCTGCTGGCCAACCGGCTTAGCGCCAACGCGCAACACCGGGTGCTGTTGCTCGAAGCCGGCGGACGGGACAACTATCCGTGGATTCACATCCCGGTCGGCTACCTGTTCTGCATCGGCAACCCGCGCACCGACTGGTGCTTCAAGACCGAGGCGCAACCGGGTCTGCAAGGGCGCGCACTGAGTTACCCACGGGGCAAGGTGCTGGGGGGCTGCTCCTCCATCAACGGCATGATCTACATGCGCGGCCAGGCCGCGGATTACGACAGTTGGGCCGCCGAGGGCAATCCTGGCTGGGCCTGGAAAGACGTGCTGCCGTTGTTCAGACAGAGCGAAAACCACTTTGCCGGAGACTCCGAGTTCCATGGCGCCGCCGGGGAATGGCGGGTCGAACGCCAGCGCCTGTCATGGCCGATTCTCGACGCGTTTCGCACGGCCGCCGAACAGAGTGGCATTCCCAGCGTCGACGACTTCAACGGCGGCGACAACGAAGGCTGCGGCTACTTTCAGGTCAACCAGAAAGCCGGGGTCCGCTGGAACGCGGCCAAGGCCTTTCTCAAACCGGTTCGCCAACGCCCCAACCTCACGGTCATGACCGATGTCGAAGTCGACCGCGTGCTGTTGCGCGACGACCGCGCCCATGCCATCAGCGCCCGCTGGCAAGGCAAGGGCATGACTTTCAAGGCCCGCAAGGAAATCGTCTTGTGCGCCGGCGCCGTGGGGTCGCCGGGCATCCTGCAGCGCTCCGGGATCGGCCCGCGCAGCCTGCTGCAACGCCTGGGCATCGGGGTAACGCATGAACTGCCTGGCGTGGGCGGCAATCTGCAAGATCACCTGCAACTGCGCTTGATCTACCAACTGGAAAACGCCCGTACCCTGAACCAGATCGCCGGCACTTTGTGGGGCAAGATGGGCATGGGCCTGCGCTACTTGTATGACCGTAGCGGCCCGCTGTCCATGGCCCCCAGCCAACTCGGCGCATTCGCCCGTTCGGGGCCGGAACAGACCTCGGCCAACCTCGAATATCACGTCCAACCATTGTCCTTGGAACGTTTCGGCGAACCATTGCACAGCTTCCCGGCGTTCACCGCGTCGGTCTGTGACTTGCGTCCGCAAAGCCGTGGCCGGGTGGACATTCGCTCGGCCGACCCGCATGAGGCGCCGCTGATCCAGCCCAATTACCTGAGCCATCCCGAAGACTTGCGGGTCGCCGCCGACGCCATCCGCCTGACCCGACGCATCGTCGCCGCCCCGGCGTTGAGCGCCTTCAAGCCGGTGGAATACCTGCCGGGACCAAGCCTGCAAACCGAGGAAGAACTGCACCAGGCCGCCGCCCGCATCGGCACGACGATTTTCCACCCCGTGGGCACCTGCCGCATGGGCCAGGACCGCGACGCGGTGGTGGATGCGCAACTGCGAGTTCACGGCGTCAACGGCCTGCGCGTCGTCGACGCCTCGATCATGCCGCGTATCACCTCGGGCAACACCTGCTCGCCAACTTTGATGATTGCCGAAAAGGCCGCGCAGATGATCCTCGAGGCGGACATCCGCCGCACCACGCCCCAAAAGGAACCCGCCACGGTCTGATGAACAAGTAAGTCCCCTGTGGGAGCGGGCTTGCTCGCGAAGGCGGTGTATCAGCTACCGATGATGTTGACTGGCACACCGCTTCGCGAGCAAGCCCGCTCCCACAGGGGAGAAATGTGTAAGCAAAGGGAACGTATCAAAACAGGAGACGCTGTACCGGCGTCGACAGTGGAACAACAAAAACAATCACTGTGAGGGATACCCAAATGTCTGAACATGTTCAGCCCCTGGAAGCCACGCGCAGCGCCGGCACCAACCAGGAAACCCAGAAAGTCATCTTTGCCTCGTCCTTGGGGACGGTGTTCGAGTGGTACGACTTTTTCCTCTATGGCGCTCTGGCGGCGGTCATCAGCAAGCAGTTCTTTGCCGGGGTCAATGACACCACGGCTTTTATCTTCGCCCTGATGGCGTTCGCCGCTGGCTTTATTGTGCGGCCTTTCGGCGCATTGGTGTTCGGACGGCTGGGGGACATGATCGGACGCAAATACACCTTCCTGGCCACCATCATTCTCATGGGCGTGGCGACGTTCTGCGTCGGCCTGTTACCCAACTACGCCAGCATCGGCATTGCCGCACCGATTATCCTCGTGGTGCTGCGCATGCTTCAGGGCCTGGCCTTGGGCGGTGAGTACGGCGGCGCTGCCACCTACGTCGCCGAACACGCGCCGATGGGCAAGCGCGGTTTCCACACCAGCTGGATTCAGTCCACCGCCACCCTCGGGCTGCTGCTCTCGCTGCTGGTGGTACTGGGCTGTCGTTATTTCACGGGCGATCAGTTCGAAGTCTGGGGCTGGCGCATTCCGTTTCTGCTGTCGATCGTGTTGCTGGGCATCTCCACCTGGATTCGCCTGAGCCTGCATGAGTCGCCGTCCTTCTTGAAAATGAAAGAAGAAGGCAAGTCCAGCAAGGCGCCGATCCGAGAGTCTTTTGGCAAATGGGAAAATCTGAAGGTGGTGCTGATCGCCCTTTTCAGCATCAACGCCGGCCAAGCGGTGACCTTCTACGCCGCGCAATTCTACGTGCTGTTTTTCCTTACCCAGTTCCTGAAGATGGACCCGGCCCTGGCTAACAGTTTGCTGATCGTCAGTGTGGTGATCGGCGCGCCGTTCTTCATCTTTTTTGGCTGGCTGTCGGACAAGGTCGGACGCAAACCGGTGCTGATGATCGGTCTGTTGCTGGCGACGGCGTTGTACTTCCCGATCTTCAAGACGCTGGCCCATTACGCCAACCCGGCCATCGATCAGGCGAGTCGCCAGGCACCGATCACCGTGATCGCCGACCCGGCCACTTGCACGTTCCAGTTCGACCCGGTGGGCAAGGCGCGTTTCGATAGCCCATGCGACAAGGTCAAGACCTTCCTGGTCAAGCAAGGCCTGCCCTACAGCAGTGTCGCGGCGCCAGCCGGCAGTGATGTGCAAGTCAGCATCGGGGATGTGAAACTTGACGGCTACGACGAAGCGGCCCTGCGCGGCGCAGTGACCCTGGCCGGTTACCCGCAACAGGCCGATGCCCAGCAAGTCAACCGGCCGATGATCGTGGCGCTGATCGTCGCACTGATCATCATTTCAGCCATGTGCTACGGCCCGCTGGCGGCGCTGATGGTCGAGCTGTTTCCAACCCGCATCCGCTACACCTCCATGTCCCTGCCCTACCACATCGGCAACGGCTGGTTCGGCGGTTTCCTGCCCACCGTGTCGTTTGCCCTGGTGGTCTATACCGGGGACATTTTCTACGGGCTGTGGTACCCGGTGGTGATCACTGGAGTGAGCCTGGTGGTGGGCATGATTTGCCTGCGCGAAACCCGGAACGTGGACCTGGATAAAAACTGAGGCTAGCGAGCCCTGCACACCATTTTGTGGCGAGGGGATTTATCCCCGCCGGGGCGCGTAGCGCCCCTCTATGCCAGCGATCTCGGTGTTTCAGGCCCATTGGTAGCGTCGGCCTTAGGGTTGCTGCGCAACCCAGCGGGGATAAATCCCCTCGCCACAAAGTCCGCGCCTGACACCACTTTCAGGGTCAAGCCATCAATGCACAGAATGATCTTTGACCGTGCTCTCCACCAGATCCAGCATCTGCCCCAGCGCCCAGGGCTTGGCGATGAACGAGGCGTGATGCTTGATCCCGGCGCTTTCCGGGGTTTCGAAACCGGACATGATCAACAAAGGGATCTGCGGCCAGCGGTCGCCGGTCAGGTTGGCCAGGTCCGCGCCGTCCAGCTTGCCCGGCATGGTGATATCGGTGAGTAGCAAGTCCACATCGTCAGCGCTCTGCTCAAGGAACTCCAGCGCCGCGTCGGCACTTTCCCGAGGTTCAACGACAAAGCCCTCGTCCTGCAGGATTTCGCACAGAAACTCCAGAATGGTCTGATCATCTTCAACGACGAGAATCAAACGTGTGGTCGCCTGTCCGTTGCCCTTTGGCATCGAATTCATTTAAGTGACTCTCCTTGACCCCATAAACATGCTTTGCGGTTTAAGCCGCTCTGCAAGTTATGAGCGATGCCCTGGCGAGAAATTCATTCTGCGTGCAAATACACCGCCAAACGTTGCGACAACCGCCCTGGAGCAACGTTGCGCAATGTTTTATCTGTATATCCATACAGATAAAACTTGCTCCAACGCCCATCCATGACCATGCTACAGCCCCATGAAATCTGCTTAGGAAAAGGGCGCTATGCAGCTGTATCTGTGTGAAAAACCGTCCCAAGCCAAGGACATTGCTGCCGTACTCGGGGCCACGCGGCGCGGTGACGGTTGCTGGCTGGGCACGAACGTCACCGTCACCTGGTGCATTGGCCATCTGCTGGAGACCGCCCCGCCCGACGCCTACGATGCCCGCTACAAGCGCTGGGTACTGGCGGACCTGCCTATCGTGCCGACGCAGTGGAAAATGACCGTCAAGCCGAAAACCGCGAGCCAGTACAAGGCGGTCAAGCGCCTGTTGGGTGAAGCCAAGTCCCTGGTCATCGCCACCGACGCCGACCGTGAGGGCGAAATGATCGCCCGGGAGCTGCTGGAGCATTGCCGCTACCGTGGGCCGATCCAGCGGCTGTGGCTGTCGGCCCTGGACGACGCCTCGATCCGCAAGGCCCTGGCCGCGCTCAAACCGGGGGCCGAAACCTTCAACCTCTACCATTCGGCCCTCGGCCGCTCCCGGGCCGACTGGCTGATCGGCATGAACATGAGCCGCCTGTTCACGCTGCTGGGACGCCAGTCCGGTTATCAGGGCGTGTTACCGGTAGGCCGGGTGCAGACCCCCACCCTGCGACTGGTGGTGGATCGCGACCGCAGCATTGCCGATTTTGTGCCGGTCGCCTACTGGGCCATCGAGGTGCAGCTCAGCCACGAAGGCCTGGCCTTCACCGCCCAGTGGCGCGCCGACCCTGACGCCTGCGACGACCAGGAGCGTTGCCTCAACCAGGCCCTGGCCCAGCAAGCGGCTCAAGCCATGAGCAATGCCACCACCGCGCGCACGCTAAAAGTGCGCACCGAGCGCTTGCGCGAAGCACCGCCGTTGCCGTTCGACCTGGGTACCCTGCAGGAGGTCTGTTCAAAGAAACTCGGCCTGGGCGCCCAAGAGACCCTGGACATTGCCCAGTCGCTGTACGAGACCTACAAGCTGATTACCTATCCGCGCAGCGATTGCGGTTTCCTGCCGTTGAGCCAGCACGGCGAAGCGGCGACCATCCTCGCCGCCCTCGCCCAGGCCGATCCGGGTCTTGCGCCACTGCGCGAGCACCTGCAACCGCAGCGCAAATCCAGGGCCTGGAACGACGCCAAGGTCAGCGCCCACCACGGCATCATCCCTACCGCTGCGGCGAAGAATCTCGACAAACTCGCCGGCAAGCAGCGGGCCGTCTATACGCTGATACGGGCGCGGTATCTGGCCCAGTTCCTGCCCAACCACGAATACGACCGGACCCAGGCCGACTTCGACTGCGCCGCCCAGTCATTGCGGGCCGTGGGCAAGCAAATCGTCGAACCCGGCTGGAAACGCGCCCTGCCCGAAGCACTGGCCCCGGCACGAGGCCGTGAAGCACCGGTACCACAAACCTTGCCGGCCCTGGTCGAAGGTCGCGACTGCACGGTGGACGAGGTGAAACCCAAGGACCTGTGGACCCAGCCCCCCAAGCCGTTCACCGAGGGCGACCTGATCAAGGCGATGAAGAACGTTGCCCGGTTGGTGGAGGATCCACTGCTCAAGCAAAAGCTCAAGGACACCACCGGCATCGGCACCGAAGCGACCCGGGCCTCGATCATCCAGGGCCTGCTCGACCGCGGTTACCTGGTAAAAAACGGCAAGGCCTTGTCCGCCACACCGGCGGCCTTCAGCCTGATCGATGCAGTGCCCCGCGCCATCGCCGATCCGGGCACCACCGCCATCTGGGAACAGGCGCTGGACATGGTGCAAAGCGGTGAGATGAGCCTGGAAGAGTTCGTGACCCGCCAGGCCGCCTGGATGAGCAAGCACATCGCCCGCTGCCAGGGCATGAGCCTGACCATCAGCGGCCCGGCCAGCCCTGCCGGCCGTGGGGCCACCCCATGGAAAAACAAACGCAAGCCGGCCAAGCGCAAGGCCGGCGGTACACCGCGCAAGACGAGCAAAGCCAAGGCGACCTGAGCGTGGCGAGAATCTTCCTGTGGCGAGGGGATTTAGCGAAACGTCGCACCGCCCCGCTGGGGCGCGAAGCGGCCCTAAACCCCAACACCTCGGTGTATCAGGCAGATTGAGTCGACTCACTTGGGGCTGCTTCGCAGCCCAGCGGGGATAAATCCCCTCGCCACAACGACCGCCCTACACACCCTTTCGCCCATTTTTCATACCCAAACCATTTTGTCCGACAATATGTAGTGACCAAAAATAATCACTACAAAACCGTTGACGCCTCCGATTTGGCCTTGCATGATGCAGACGTCTCCCCGATCGGGAGTACAGGTAAATGCTTGAGCAAGCTCGTCTGACCGCCGAGCTGTTTTTTGGATAAGGGACTGCCCACAAGGCAGATTGAAGGTGCTGACCTGGCATGACCGTCCGGTGACAAGGACGAGAAACGTCGGCGAAGATCCTCATGACGCGCGTGGTCGACCCTCGAAAGTTGACAATGCCTGAAGGTTCTTCGCTGTTTCTCTTCGTTGCAGCGTATTTGCGTAGCAGCCCTTCGATAACACTACACAACCGATGCACGACCCCGTCGACGTTTGACGGATGAGCGCTGACGGCCTGGTTTCGGTGCTAGCCATGCAGCACTGCCAGGCACTTACCGAAAGAAGCGAAGTTGTTGCGAACCACCAGACAGATCAACCAAATGGTCAAGGGGCTTACACATGAATCTGAATAATCAACCATCTATTGATGAACTGGCTCGCCTATTCGCAGCGCACAAGGACACCCTGGACAGCCATATCCTGTGGATCAGCAAGAATGGCCAAGTCCACATGGATTGCCTGTCGCCGTTCACCCAGGAAGACGAATTCGAGAAAAACCAGCAAGACCTGTGTGCCCGACTGAAGATGTACCGCCGCGGCCAAGGTTATGTTGGCAAGAAGGCCGCAGCCGACAAAGACTTCATTGGCAGCGTGCTGCAAACGCTGACCCAGGCTTGGCAGTCGATGCAAAACACCTCCAAAGTGCAGGTCATCGACCGCTTGTGCTGATCACGCTTAAGACAAAGGCCCGTTCCTGATCAGGAACGGGCCTTTTTTTGTGCGTTAGAACACTGACCAGCCGATCCGCTGGCTAAGCAATTCCAGCGCCGCCATGCCCGCCAGGGAATTGCCGGCGACATTGAGTTCCGGCGACCAGACGCACACCGTAAAACGCCCCGGCACCACCGCGACAATTCCGCCGCCCACCCCACTCTTGCCCGGCAGGCCAACGCGATAGGCAAAGTTGCCGGCCT
This sequence comes from Pseudomonas halotolerans, assembly GCF_039581215.1. Lineage (NCBI taxonomy): Bacteria > Pseudomonadati > Pseudomonadota > Gammaproteobacteria > Pseudomonadales > Pseudomonadaceae > Pseudomonas > Pseudomonas halotolerans. The sequence continues at coordinate 208,076 of NZ_JBCNTJ010000009.1, read as the reverse complement.
CATCGTACAGCCCGCTGGTGGCCATGATGGAGTTGACCTGCTGGGTCTGGCGGGCACTGAGAATCTGCTCGCCGCTGTGCTTGCAGAAGCCGTCGTTGGCCAGGAAGCAGAACGCCCGGGCCAGGTCGATGCAGCTCATGCGCAATGCGCAGTGACTGAAATAGCTGCGCAGCACCGCTTCTACGTCGTTATGGAAGTTGCCAAAGGATTGCATCAGGTAGGCCATCGCCGCATTACGGGCGCGATGCTGGTATTCCGACTCAGCGACCTTGCCGTCCACCATGACCTGCGGATTGCCCGACAGGCGCCGTACGAAATCACGCATCGACAGGGCTGGAGCGGCGAAACGCGACTGATTGATGTCGCAGATCACCAAGGCGCCGGCATTGATGAACGGGTTGCGCGGGCGACCGCGTTCGAATTCCAGCTGCACCAGGGAATTGAAGGGCTGGCCGGAGGGCTCATGGCCCAATCGCTCCCAGATTGCCTCGCCGGAATGGCCAATCGCCTGCACCAGGCTGAAGACCTTGGAAATACTCTGCACCGAAAACGGCGTATCAGCGTCGCCCGAACAATACATTTCACCGTCGTTGCCGTAGACGGCAATGCCCAACTGGTTGGCCGCAACGGTGCCAAGGGCAGGAATGTAGTCGGCCACCTTGCCCTGACCGATCAGGGGGCGAACCGCATCGAGGATCTCGTTCAACAATGCTTGCATATGCGCATGGGTCCAATCATTCCCCGTTCGAGTGCGGGGATACAGACGCTAGACGCTGATGGGTGCGATCAGAGCACACTGAATAGACCAGCAACATCTGTTGCGAGGCGATCCGTGGGAGCAAAGCTTGCTCGCGATGAAGCTCACGCGGTCTGCCTGGAACCGAATCGCCTCCTTCGCGGGCAGGCCTTGCTCCCACACAATTCAAGAGATTTCACGGGCGCTTGTCATCAAATCGAGCGGTCTATAGTTGAAGGGATCAATCGGCAGGAGACATCGATGCGACAGATCATGCAGAAAGAGCCCTGGTGGGCCTCGCCCCCCAGGCCCGGGCAAGATGAAAGTGAGCTGGAATGGGGTTGGCTGGTGATTTACAGCGAAGGTGAGCCGCGCTTTGAATTCATCAAGGAGCGGCCCTCGGACGAACAGATCCGTCATCGCAAGGGTTGCCGCGTTACCCTCGGGGCAGAATGAACCGTCCGTCACGGTTTGATGAGCGGCAACTCCACTGCCCGATTGGCCAGATCCGCCGCCACCAGGCTGCCTTCGATTTCCTCGGCGAGGTAGTACACCGGTGCCATCACCCCGCTGAGGGGATGTTTAAGGGACTGGACCCAGGCTTCGTCGAACGCGCCGCTCAGGCTCTTGCGAATCTGCGTTTCCATTTCCGGGCGTTCGCCCTCATGAATGATCGCGCGAATCCCCGCCACGCCAACTGAAATCAACGCCCCCGCCGCTTTCCCGGCCACGGCCGCCGCCGCACCGGCCGCACCTCGCGTGGCGAATTGCGCTTCGATCTTTTCACTGGTGCGTTGTGCCACTGTGGCGATCACCGCATCCGAAGGCCCCGAACCGGTGATGGCGGCCTTATTGACGTGGTCGATCAGCGCGGCGTACGCCGGCAATGTATTGAGCGGCTCAGTATGAGCCATCTCATACAACGAGGCGTTACGCGCCGCTGGCGGACCCAGGCTGACAGCAGGAATGCCGTGCAGGCGCCGATTCATCAGCTCCGGCGGGATTCGGTGCTGCCGGGCAATCGCCTGGACCTGTTGATTGAGCAGGCGCACGTAATAGCCCGTCGCGTTGGCCCTGATCGCCTCGGGGTCAATCTCCACCGCCACAGGTGCCAGCACCTGCTCGCGATACTGCTCTTGTAGATAAACCGCAAGGCGCCTGGCCGCAGAGTCCTCTTCGCCTTCGGCACTGGCGGCATACCAACTGACCTTGACTGCCAGCCATTCCTGGGTCCAGTAGCTGCTGAACCAGGGGATGAATTGGACCTCGGTGCGTTCGTACACGAGCCGACGCCAATGCTCCATCGAACCGCGTGCGTAGAGCCCGGCCTGTTCGATAGCACTTTTCGACGCCGCGACGATCTGCCGGTCAACCTGCCGCCAGGTGTCCTGGGAAACCGCCACGGTGGCGACCTGCTGCTCGCGCGGCGACGTGGCGCACCCCGCCAGAACCAACAAAACGGCCAGCATCAGCGAACGCAGCACGGTTGCGCCATCCCGAGGTCAAGTCATCCACGGGGTTGAGTATAGGTCGCGAGGAACACGGGCTTGGAGGAAACGCACAAAACCAATGTGGGAGCGAGTCTGTTCGCGATGGCGGCTCAAAACCGCGTGAAATGCTCGAACTGCCAATCATCCGCTGCTGCGTCTTGGGAGGTCTTAGGCACCGCGCCGCTCGGCCTCCAGTCGGTCTGCTTGCCCACCAAGGTGCCGAGGTAAGGCCTGGCCACTTCCAGCACACGTTCGTAGCCCATTTGCTCTGGCTCGACGATACCGCGATCCGGGTTTTCCACCGCCCAGACAATCCCCGACAGAACCCCCGCCGCCACTTGCAAACTGGTGGCATTGTTGAAGGGCAAGAGCGCCCGGGCTTCGTCGATGGTCAGCACCGAGCCGAACCAGAAGGCATTGAGTTCATGTCCCATCAGCAGGACGCCCAGCGCATCGGCGCCGATGCTGTCGATTTCACCGTTGAGAATGCGTTGCCGATGTTGGCTCTGCCAACCTCGACCGATCAACTCATGGATGGACAGCAAGGCGTCGTTGCAGGGGTGGTAGGCGTAGTGCAGCGTGGGGCGATAGATCAGTTTGTGCTGGTCCTTGAGTGTCAGCAGGTCGGCGGTCGAGGCGGTTTCATGATGGGTGATCATCAGCCCCAGGCACGGCCCGCCCAACGGTGTCCAGGTCTTGACCGGCACGGTGGCGCTCGGGCGCTCGAGGTAGATGGCATTGCGGCTGCCGAAGCGATGGCGTCTGGCAGATGTCGGCCAGGTACGCTCGTGGGTGCCCCAGCCCAACTCGGCCGATTGGTGGCCCTCGTTGATCAGGCCTTCCACCGACCACGTATTGACGAACTCATCGTCCTGCTTGAGGCGGCTGGAGCGCTGGGTGTCGCGCTCGGCAAAATGAATCACCTTGATGCCTGTCTCCATGCACAGCCTGGCCCAGTCCACGCCTTCGCGGTTCTGCGGCAAGCGATGGTTCAATTGCACCGCCAGTTCCACCAGGCCAGCCTTGAGCAGATGACTGATCAAGCCGGGGTTGGCACCATGGGCCACGACGGCGGTCGGACCATTGCCCAATTTTTTGCGCAGGCCCAGCATCTGGTAGCGCAACGCGTAATTGGTGCGATGTGATAAATCCAATGAAGGGTCATCGTAGCCACCGGCCCAAGGCTCAATGCAGGTATCCAGGTACAGCGCGCCCTTGCTGAAGGCATAGGTCATCAGGGCCAGCGAACTGACTTCCACCGACAGGTTGACGATGAAGTCGCCGGGTTTGATGAAGCGGTCCAGGGTTTGAGTGAAGGTGTGCTCAGTCAACGCTTTGCGGACAAAGCAAATGCCCCGCTCCTTGAACCAGATGTTCTTCTCGATCACGGGGGCGATGACCGTGATCTGGTTGACCGGAACGTGGTCCTGCCGCAACAGCAGCGGTAGCGTCGCACGGGTAATGGAGCCAAAACCGATGAAGATCAGATGCCCGGTAAACTTGACCCGGTGTTGCATGTGCTGTCTCCCGGGGAGGTGAACAATGGAGCCATGAAATACCGGTCACGGAGCGTTGGCTACTGTCAGACTCGACAGGAGTCCGGCGCAAGCGGACGGCCCCGCACCGTGTAATGCGCGCCAGTCATGAAGTGCCCAGCCTGCCAGACAGGACCGTGCCGACCGCCAGACCACGTGCCTCCCAGTAATAGATGACGCAGCCGAATGAGGCGTAGTTCAAAGGAGTTTCACTGCGGGACGCCGTGCGGTATCACAGGCCGTCGGTTTGTCTGCGGGCACAAAAAATCGGGCGCTGGCGCATTCGCCGGGCCCGATTCCGATCTCGCAAAACCCTTCGCGGGTTCAGTGTTCGACGGCCTGCTAACCCAGTGCCGTGTCGAGGAACATCATCACCGCAAACCCCATCATCAACCCCAGCGTGGCGGGTGTTTCGTGGCCGTTGCGGTGGGTTTCCGGAATCACTTCATGGGACACCACGAAGATCATGGCCCCCGCCGCCAACCCCAGGCTGATGGGATACGCCACGGCCACGCCGGAGGACATGCCCAGACCGATCACCGCGCCCAGCGGTTCCATCAGTCCCGAGCCCACCGCGATCAGCGCAGCCCGTAGCGCACTGATCCCGGTAACCCGCAGCGCCATGGCAATGGCAAGCCCTTCGGGGATGTCCTGGATCGCAATGGCAGTGGTCAGCGGCATGCCGACCCTCAGATCACCGTTAGCAAAACTGACGCCGATGGCCATGCCCTCGGGCAAATTGTGCAAGGTGATGGCGAGCACGAACAACCAGACACGGTTGATACGTTCCGATTGCGGACCGCGCCGGCCACTCACTTCGTGTTCGTGGGGCACGAAACGGTCAAGGCCGATCATCAGGAGCACGCCCAGACCCAGGCCGAGTACTACGACAAACGCGGCGAGCAACTGATTGCCAACGATGCTCTGTGCAGCCTCGATACCTGGCAGGATCAGCGAAAACGAACTGGCCGCGAGCATCATGCCCGCCGCGAAGCCCAGCATGATGTCCTGGGTCCGCGAGGAGATGTCCCGCAGCACCACCGCCATCAACGCGCCCAGGGCCGTGGCGGCGAAACCGGCGGTGCCGCCCAGGACGGCGTAGCCCAGGTTGTGCCGGTCAGCCCCCACCAATGCGTTGTAACCGCTGTAGAGCAACAACGCGGCGATCACCGCCAGCCCCAGCCAGAAGCTCACCCCCAGCAGCAGGTTGTTCTGTAAAGGGTCCAGCCAGGTACGCCAGGGCGATCGGATCCGGGAGGTGGGCTGGTCCATCGAATATCCTTACTGGTTTTCTGCCAGGTCATGTCTGATCGCTCACGCACGACCCGACGCAATTTTCAGGCGAAGGAGCCAGGCCCCCTCGCCGGTTTCCTACAGTTTGTCACCTTGCATCCCTGAACCCAAGTCGGCACCTGTCATGGGGTCGCTTTCCGGGTTGGACATTGTCCGCGCCTTCATGTCCATCAGCAGCGCTTCGTCTTTTTTACTCAGTTGCACACTCGCCAGACCATCACCGCCATCCACCGCCGGCGTTGGGTTCTCGACGAATTCCCACTCATCGCCCTGGTTCCATGGGCCACGCACCGTAGGCTCGCCTTGGGACATGTTGAAGTACACGTTGGTGAACTCTGGCATGCCTGGCAATTTACCTTGAGGGAAATTTGGCTGGATCGAGTGCAGGGCTTTTTCGAAGGACATCTGGTGTGCGATTTCACGGGTCATCAAAAAACCCAGCGCTTCTTTTACCCCAGGATCATCGGTGAGATTCATCAGGCGCTCATAGATGATTTTCGCCCGTGCCTCGGCGGCGATGTTGGATCGCATGTCCGCTGTCGGCTCGCCTATGGTGTCGACGTAAGCGGCTGTCCAAGGTACACCGGCCGAATTGGTCAGCGGGGAACCGGCTCCATAAAGCAGGCTGGTGATGTGAGAGTCGTTGCCGGCGCCGTTGATGTCCCGGTACAACTGGCCTTCCTTTTCCACACCCTCGGCCATTCTGCCCTTGGCGCCTTTATTGAGCATCACGATGATCGAGCCGATCACCTCCAGATGACTGAGCTCTTCGGTGGCAATGTCCATCAATAGATCCTTGCGGCCGGGATCATCCTCGGACAGGGCCTGGGTAAAGTAGCGCGACGCCGCCGCAAGCTCACCCTGGGCACCACCAAACTGTTCAAGTAACAGGTTAGCGAGCCCTGGGTTGGGCTCGGCGACACGCACGGTGTACTGCAGTCTTTTGTTATGTAAAAACATGATGACACTCCTCGTTCAGAACACACGCCAAGGGGACACTGCCGGGAGCAAGCCCACAGAAAATCTGAAGAAGTTAAAGAGTTAAAATTTAATTTTATATTTAATAAACGAGACGAACGGTAATCGGTAACTCGCTCTCGCAGAAATGCCAGGCAACTGAACAACTTACAGTCCCCTCACGCATGAAGATATTCATTACCGCGATCCTGCTATATATAAATCCGGCAGACCCCATGCGATTAACACAGGGCCCGTAACATCATTGGGTGTTCAGCGTTGCGCCCATCACCCTGGCTGTTTCCAGGGCCTTTTCGACTTGTTTCGCAAACTGACTAGCGGTCGCTGGTCACGTTGTTGCCGGATGCCTGACCGCCCTTTCGACCGGCCTCGGAGGCCCGCTCAGGGTCTTTGGCAAAATTGCCGCCCGAGGCCTGGCCACCTTTTCGGCCTGCCGCGGCTGCTCGTTCTGGGTCATTGGCGAAATTTCCGCCCGAAGCTTGCCCTCCCTTGCGCCCGGCCTCGGATGCTCGTTGCGGATTATTCGCGAAGTTACCCCCCGACGCGTGGCCGCCCTTCTTCCCGGCTTGCGATGCCTTTTCACGATCGTTAGCGAAATTGCCAGGATTCTTATTCCCTGTGTTAGCCATTTCATTCACCTCGTTAATTGATGTTACGAACCTGTTGGCTCGTAGTATTCGGAAAACCTGACGCCGACAAGGTTTTAAACATATCTTGCAAACGGCGACGAACGGCTCATGCAATCCAACGTGCTGACTGCGGCGTCGAGTTGCAATGGCTTTCAAAGAAATGACGCTCAATAATGAATTCAAGTACTCAACTTGAGCCATGCCAATCATTAGCGGGACGCAATCCCGATTTATATTCAGGATGAAATGGGATCGCTCGCCGCAAAGGTATCCTCCAGCGCGTCATCCAATTAATTGCCGTCCACGTCTGGCCCGCCATTCTTGCCGCTGCGTTCGCAATGGCAATCCGGTGCCGGACAAGGTTCACCATTAGGATGTTGCTCGGCGCAGGCTTGACTGCAATAGGCCTCGCCATCGTGATTGAACACCTGTTGCGGGTCCACATCGCATTGGCAATCGGGGCAAGCACACTTTAATTCGCTCATGTTCGTTCTCCTGGGTTCCGGTTTTAACGCTGTCGTCAGGATCACACCAGCAATTGAACCTCAAGGTTCGCCGCCGCAACGCCATGGTTCGCCACATAGACCTCGGCGGTCCAGCCTTTGGTCAGGTTGCGATAAGACTGGGTGCCCAAGGCCTTGCCACTGTCCCACTCCATGACGTCGCCAATATCGATGTCATTGGCTGAACCGAGCTCAAGGATTGTGTGGTTGTCTTCTTGCTCGACATACACACCGACCATTGCCCTCTGTCGATTGATGGCCCGTACTTCACCGGTGGTCTGTTTCATACGCCTCCTCTTCTCGGTGCGTTAAATGCGACCGAAGCACGTCAACGGCCGCATTTTTCACGCTCAGCGCTTGGGGTCGACACGGCATTGCTACACGACAGTTTTGAGTGCCGTACATAGAGGTGGATGTCGCGCAACCGGGGAAAGTTTGAAGAGACAACAACGCAGTGCGACGAAAGGCATTCTCACAGCCCTCTCGACGAACCACGGTGCTAACCTCAACGACTCCAGGCCAGCGGAGCGACACCTATGCCCGACGATCTTCACCGTCAACCGATCGATCAATTGCTGGAGCATATGGCCGGGCGCCGTTTCCTGGTGCTTACCGGCGCTGGCATCAGCACCCCGTCGGGCATTCCCGACTACCGGGACAGCGAGGGTGTGCGACGGGGTCGGCAACCCATGATGTACCAGGAGTTCCTCGCCAAACCCGAAGCACGGCGGCGCTACTGGGCGCGGGCGATGCTGGGCTGGCCGCGGGTTCGCCAGGCCCGGCCGAACGCCGCCCACGAGGCGTTGACGCTGTTGCAGGCACAGCAACGCATCAGCGGCCTGATCACCCAGAATGTCGACACCCTGCATGACCAGGCTGGCAGCCACGACGTGATCGAACTTCACGGAAGCCTGCATCGGGTGCTGTGCCTGGATTGCGAGCAGCGCAGTGAGCGCCAGCAGATCCAGTTATTGATGCAAGCGCAGAATCCTTATCTGGCCGGTGTCGACGCGGTACAGGCGCCGGACGGCGATACCCTGCTGGACGCCGCGTTCGAGGCGCGCTTCCAGGTGCCCCGCTGCCCTTATTGCGACGGCGAGCGCTTGAAACCCGACGTGGTGTTTTTCGGCGAAAACGTCGCCGCCGCCACCGCGGCCCGCGCCACTGAAGCCGTTCAGGAGGCTGACGGCCTGCTGGTGGTGGGCTCCTCACTGATGGCCTGGTCGGCATTTCGCCTGTGCCGAGCGATCAAGGAACAGGGCAAGCCGCTGCTGGCGATCAACCGGGGCAAGACACGGGCCGATGAGTTGCTGGATCTGAAGCTTGAAGAGCCTTGTGAGGAACTGTTGCCACTATTGATCTGACACCATGCAATACGCCGGTGGGAGCGGGCTTGCTCGCGAAAGCAGTGTGTCAGCTACGCAGATACCGACTGATCTACCGCCTTCGCGAGCAAGCCCGCTCCCACAGGAGATTGTGGTTACTTCGGCGTCAACTGCGCACCGATGTCCTGATCCCTGAACGTATCGAACAACGCCTGCGCCGCCGCCGACAGTTCATGCCCCGGCTTGGTCAGTACACCAATGGCCCGCTCTATCACCGGATCGCTCAGGGTGATACAGCGGGCGCCCAGCTCATGCATCTGCCCGACACACAACGCCGGGACCGCACTCACCCCCAACCCGCTGGCGACCATTCGGCCGACCGTCGCCAACTGATGGCTCTCGAATTCCACCGGCAGTTTCATGCCTCGGCTTTGCAAATGTTCTTCCAGCATCACCCGCACGGTGGAAGGCCGCTGCAGCGTGATAAACGGCTGCTCCAGCAACGTCTGCCACTGGATCTCGCTGCGCTGGGCCAGTGGCGAATCCAGCGGCACCACCGCGACGAAGCGGTCCAGATACAACGGGGTAAAGGCCAGCGACGAACTCTGCATCGGCTCGAACGCGACCCCCAGTTCGACGTGTCGATCCCGAACCATTTCCAGCACCTGTTCGTTGATCACATCGTTGACCGTGACGTTGACATTCGGATAGCGGGCGCGGAAGGTCTTGAGGATCGGCGGCAGCAGGTTGCCGGCAAAGGACGGCATTGCCGCCAATGTGACGCGCCCGCGTTGCAAGGTGAAGCGTTGGCGCATTTCATCCTCGGCATTGTCCCAATCGGCAATCAACCGCCGGGCCAGGGGCAGCAGCGATTCGCCTTCGGGCGTCAGCGCCACGTTGCGGGTATTGCGGCTGAACAGGCGCCCACCCAAGCCTTCTTCCAAGGCCTTGATGGTCAGGCTCAGGGCCGACTGTGACAGGTGCAGCCGCTCGCAGGCCACGGCGAAGCTCAGGCTTTGGGCCACGGCGAGGAAAGCGCGAATTTGCTTGAGGGTCATGGGCGTCCTGTGTCCGGTTGCGTAGGAGCTGCCGAAGGCTGCGATCTTTTGCCTGGGATTCAAGTGTTTTTGGGAAGATCGCAGCCTCGTTGCACTCGACAGCTCCTACAAAGCTCCTACAAAGCTCCTACAAAGCGTCTACAGAGGGAAGTAACTATTGAGTTTTATCAATCAATCCAACCTAAAAATCAACTTAACAAATATATGACTTGGCGCAACACTGCATTTCATTGCGACCCCATCAAGAATAAAAGAGGTGTCTATGGCAGGTTTCGACAAACGTGTGAGTAGCTACGAAGAAGCGCTGGAAGGCCTGCAAGATGGCATGACGGTGATCGCCGGCGGTTTTGGCCTCTGCGGCATTCCAGAGAACCTGATCGCCGAGATCAAGCGCAAGGGCATCCGCGACCTCACCGTGGTTTCCAATAACTGCGGCGTCGACGGCTTCGGCCTGGGTGTATTGCTGGAAGATCGGCAGATCCGCAAGGTGGTCGCGTCTTACGTCGGCGAAAACGCGCTTTTCGAAAAGCAATTGCTGAGCGGCGAAATTGAAGTCGTGTTGACTCCCCAAGGCACCCTCGCCGAAAAAATGCGCGCCGGCGGCGCGGGCATTCCGGCGTTTTTCACCGCCACCGGGGTCGGCACGCCCGTGGCCGAAGGCAAGGAAGTGCGTGAATTCCATGGCCGCCAGTACCTGATGGAAGAATCAATCACGGGCGACTTCGCCATCGTCAAAGGCTGGAAAGCCGACCATTTCGGCAACGTGGTCTATCGCCACACCGCCCAGAACTTCAACCCGCTGGCGGCCACGGCCGGCAAGATCACTGTGGTGGAAGTCGAAGAAATCGTCGAACCCGGCGAGCTGGACCCGACGCAGATCCACACCCCAGGCATCTACGTCGACCGGATCATTTGTGGCACGTTCGAAAAACGTATCGAACAGCGCACCGTGCGCAAGTGACCCCGCCCCCAGCCCGAATGAAGGAATAACAACATGGCACTTTCCCGCGAACAAATGGCTCAACGCGTCGCCCGCGAAATGCAGGACGGCTACTACGTGAACCTGGGCATCGGCATTCCGACCCTGGTTGCCAACTACATCCCCGAAGGCATGGAAGTCATGCTGCAGTCGGAAAACGGCCTGCTCGGCATGGGGGCGTTCCCCACCGAAGCCGAGGTCGATGCCGACATGATCAACGCCGGCAAGCAGACCGTCACCGCGCGCATCGGGGCCTCGATCTTCTCTTCGGCCGAGTCCTTTGCCATGATCCGTGGCGGGCACATCGACCTGACTGTGCTGGGCGCCTTCGAGGTAGACGTGGAAGGTAATATTGCCTCGTGGATGATCCCTGGCAAGCTGGTCAAGGGCATGGGCGGCGCGATGGACCTGGTGGCCGGTGCCGAGAACATCATCGTCACCATGACTCACGCGTCCAAGGACGGTGAGTCGAAACTGCTGCCCCGGTGCAGCCTGCCGCTGACCGGTGCCGGCTGCATCAAGCGCGTGCTGACTGACCTGGCCTACCTGGAAATCCAGGACGGCGCCTTCATTCTCAAAGAACGTGCCCCAGGGGTCAGCGTCGAGGAAATCGTCGCCAAGACCGCCGGCAAACTGATCGTGCCGGACCATGTGCCTGAAATGCAGTTCGCTGCCCAGTGAGGAGAAATTCGATGCAAGAAGTCGTGATTGTCGCCGCCACCCGTACCGCCATTGGCAGCTTCCAGGGTTCGCTGGCCTCCATTCCCGCACCGCAGCTCGGTGCTGCGGTGATTCGTCGGTTGCTGGAACAGACGGGGCTTTCGGGTGAGCAGGTTGACGAGGTGATCCTCGGCCAGGTGTTGACCGCTGGCAGTGGGCAAAACCCGGCACGCCAGGCGTCGATCCTCGCTGGCCTGCCCCACGCGGTGCCGGCACTGACCCTGAACAAGGTCTGCGGCTCGGGGCTCAAGGCTCTGCACCTGGGTGCCCAGGCGATCCGCTGTGGCGATGCCGAGGTGATCATTGCCGGCGGCATGGAAAACATGAGCCTGGCCCCGTACGTGCTGCCGGCTGCCCGCACTGGCCTGCGCATGGGCCATGCGCAGATGATCGACAGCATGATTACCGATGGTCTGTGGGATGCGTTCAACGATTACCACATGGGCATCACCGCCGAGAACCTGGTGGACAAGTACGCCATCAGCCGCGAGGAGCAGGACGCTTTTGCCGCCGCTTCCCAGCAGAAGGCCGTGGCGGCGATTGAAGGTGGCCGGTTTGCCGATGAGATCACACCGATCCTGATTCCCCAGCGCAAAGGCGATCCTGTGGCCTTCGCCACCGACGAACAACCCCGGGCCGGCACCACCGCCGAATCCCTGGGCAAGCTCAAGCCAGCGTTCAAGAAGGACGGCAGCGTGACCGCCGGCAATGCCTCGTCGCTCAACGATGGCGCCGCCGCCGTGCTGCTGATGAGCGCGGAAAAAGCCAAGGCATTGGGCTTGCCGGTCCTGGCGAAAATCAGCGCCTATGCCAATGCAGGGGTAGACCCGGCCATCATGGGCATCGGCCCGGTGTCGGCCACTCGTCGCTGCCTGGACAAGGCCGGCTGGTCTTTGGACCAACTGGACCTGATCGAAGCCAACGAAGCGTTCGCCGCCCAGTCGCTTGCCGTGGCCAGAGAGCTGAAATGGGACATGGCGAAGGTCAACGTCAATGGCGGCGCCATCGCCCTGGGCCACCCGATCGGGGCTTCGGGTTGCCGGGTGCTGGTGTCGTTGCTCCATGAAATGATCAAGCGCGACGCCAAAAAAGGCCTCGCCACGCTGTGCATCGGCGGTGGACAGGGCGTGGCCTTGGCGCTGGAACGAGCGTAAGCGGCAAAGAGCCCGACAGTGAATGCGCGGACCCACGAACATCCGCCCATCCACTGGCAACACCACCGGCGCAACCTGGGTTGCGCCGGTTTTTTTTGCCTGCTGGTTTTGAGTACGACTTGCCGGCCCCATCGCGAGCAAGCTCGCTCCCACAGGGGGATTGGGTTTTGAGCGCAAAACCGAAGCACACCATAGGTCCACTGTGGGAGCGAGCTTGCTCGCGATGGCGGTGGGTCAGCTTGCGTCGATGCTGAATGGGCCGGCCCCTTCGCGAGCAAGCCCGCTCCCACAGGAGGATTGGGTTTTGAGCGCAAAACCGAAGCACACCATCGATCCATTGTGGGAGCGAGCTTGCTCGCGATGGCGGTGGGTCAGCTTGCGTCGATGTTGAATGGGCCGGCCCCTTCGCGAGCAAGCCCGCTCCCACCGGGGCATTGGGTTTTGAGCACAAAACCGAAGCACACCATCGATACCCTGTGGGAGCGGGCTTGCTCGCGATGGCGGTGGGTCAGGCGACGATGAGCCTTCAGGTCCCCGCGCCAAACCGGTCGCGGCTGTTGGTCAGGTGCAGCCACATGGCGGCGCGGGCGGCGTCCGGGTCCTGGCGTTTGATGGCATTGAAGATCGCCTCGTGCTCAAGGTTGGCCAATTGAGCCAGCTTGCCCAAGTCTGCTTGACCGCGCTCGACCACGTTCACCCGCGTTCGGGGAATCATCGCACTGCCCAGGTGCTGCATGATTTCGACAAAACAGGTGTTGTCCGTGGCTTCAGCGATGAGCAAATGAAAGCGCCGGTCGGCGTCGACGCAACTGTCGTTATTGCTGAGCAACCGCTGGTAATCATCCAGGGCCTGGCGCATCTGCTGCAGTTGGCGTTCGTTGCGGCGCACGGCCGCCAGGGCCGCTGCCTGGGTTTCCAGGCCCAGGCGCAGTTCCAGAATCCCCCGCACACCGGCGGCGGTGTCGACATTGAGCCTCAGGCCCGGCTCACCGGTCTGCTCCAGCACAAAGGTGCCGATGCCGTGGCGAGTTTCCACCAACCCCGAGGCCTGCAGCTTGGATATCGCCTCGCGCACTACCGTGCGGCTGACCCCATGGGCCTGCACAATGGCACCTTCGGACGGCAGTTTTTCCCCCGGTTTCAACTGCCCCAGCAAAATGCTCTGGCTCAGCTTCGCCACCAGGTCATGGGCCAGGTTGTGGGTGCGTTTGCGCGGCGTTGCCTCGATGTCTGGCTGCATGGGCCGTGGGTCCTCGAAACGGAGCAGGCGGGTCGTGAGGAAAAAACTCCACGCCCCTTAGCTTGTATGACAAGTGCAATCATCTCAGTCATCGAACGGTTCCGCCAGCGCTAAGCTGATCTTCCCTATGTTTCTTTTCCTTGTACAAAAATCCAGAAAATAAAGGTGTTTCCGAGTTTTTTAAGGCAAACCATCCAAAAAAACCGACCCGCCTCCCTTGTAAGATAAAAAAATCAAGTTGTATGATGTCTATCAACATCGCCCTCCTGCGATGCCCCGCATAAAAACAACGAGTGGGAAAAACATGCAGACCCAAGAAGCCACCAAAGCTCCCATCATCACCAGCATGCAGGTCGTGCCGGTGGCCGGTCATGACGGCATGCTGCTGAATCTCAGTGGCGCCCATGGCCCGTTCTTTACCCGCAACATCGTCATCCTCAAAGACAACGCCGGCCACACCGGCGTGGGCGAAGTGCCCGGCGGCGAGCGCATTCGCCAGACCCTCGAAGATGCCCGCTCGCTGGTAGTCGGCAGCCCCATCGGCACCTATCAGAAGATTCTCAACACCGTACGCCAGGCCTTCGCTGACCGGGATGCCGGTGGTCGTGGCTTGCAGACGTTCGACCTGCGCATCACCATCCACGCGGTCACCGGCCTGGAAGCGGCGTTGCTGGACCTGCTGGGCCAGCATCTGGATGTACCGGTCGCCGCCCTCCTCGGCGAAGGCCAGCAGCGTGATGAAGTGAAGATGCTCGGTTATCTGTTTTATGTCGGTGATCGCCAGCAGACTGACCTGCCCTACCGCAGCGAGCCGGACGCCGACAACGACTGGTTCCGCGTACGTCACGAAAAAGCCCTGGACGCCGACGCCGTGGTGCGCCTGGCCGAAGCGGCTCATTCGCACTATGGCTTTCAGGACTTCAAGCTCAAGGGCGGCGTGCTCAAGGGCGACGAAGAAATCGAAGCGGTCACCGCCCTGGCCGAACGCTTTCCTCAGGCACGTATCACCCTGGACCCGAACGGCGCCTGGTCACTCAAGGAGGCCATCCGCTTGTGCCGCGACCAGCACAAGGTCCTGGCTTACGCCGAAGACCCTTGCGGTGCCGAGAATGGTTATTCGGGCCGTGAAGTGATGGCCGAGTTCCGTCGCGCCACCGGTCTTAAGACCGCCACCAACATGATCGCCACCGATTGGCGCGAGATGGGCCATGCCATCACCCTGCAGTCGGTGGACATCCCCCTGGCCGACCCACACTTCTGGACCATGCAAGGTTCGGTTCGAGTGGCGCAGATGTGCAACGAATGGGGCCTGACCTGGGGCTCGCACTCCAACAACCACTTCGACATTTCCCTGGCGATGTTCACCCACGTAGCTGCGGCCGCACCGGGTGACATCACGGCAATCGACACGCACTGGATCTGGCAGGATGGCCAGCGGCTGACCAAGGCTCCATTGCAGATCCAGGGTGGCTGCGTACAGGTGCCGAAAAAACCGGGACTGGGGATCGAACTGGACACCGACCAATTGGCCAAGGCTCATGAACTGTACAAAGGGATGGGGCTTGGCGCGCGGGATGATGCGGTGGCAATGCAGTATCTGATTCCGGGTTGGACGTTCAACAACAAGCAGCCGTGCCTGGTGCGCTGAACGATCACCGAATCTCTGTAGGTGAGCCCATATTGTGGGAGCGGGCTTGATCGCGAAGGGGGCCTGACAGTCACTGTTGATGTCGACTGTCAGACCGCTTTCGCGAGCAAGCCCGCTCCCACAGGGTTACTGCGTGATAGGACCCGCGACTAACCCTCCGGTCGCAGAATCAACACCGCCAATGGCGGCAAATTGAGCTCCAGCGACAGCGCCTGTCCATGGCTGGCCACTTCTTCGGTGAAGGCACCGCCGCTGTTGCCGTAGTTGGAACCGGCATAGGTGTCGGCATCACTGTTGAGCAATTCCACCCAGCGGCCGGCAAACGGTACGCCTATGCGGTAGGCCGCGCGCGGCACGGGCGTGAAGTTGGCAACCACCAGCACCGGCCGGCCTTCCTTGCTCCAACGCAACCAGGCGTAGACGCTGTTGACCGCATCGTCACCAATCAGCCACTGGAAACCCTGAGGCGCGTCGTCCTGATCGTGCAGCGCCGGCTCTTCGCGATAGAGACGGTTCAGGTCGCTCACCAGCTTCTGCACCCCACGGTGCTCCGGGTATTGCAACAGATACCAGTCCAACTGCTGGTCGTGGTTCCACTCGCGCCATTGGCCGAACTCGCACCCCATGAACAGCAGCTTCTTGCCGGGATGGCCCCACATGAAGCTCAGATAAGCCCGCAAGTTGGCGAATTTCTGCCAGCGATCGCCGGGCATCTTGTCGATCAACGAGCGTTTGCCATGCACCACTTCGTCATGGGAAATCGGCAGGACAAAGCGCTCGGACCACGCATACATCAGGCCGAAACTCAGTTCGTTGTGATGGTGGGCGCGGTACACCGGGTCCTGCTGGATGTAATGCAGCGAATCGTGCATCCAGCCCATGTTCCACTTATAGGCAAAACCCAGGCCGCCCTGTTGCGTGCTCTGGCTGACGCCCGGCCAGGCGGTGGATTCTTCGGCGATCACCAATGCACCGGGGGTTTCCAGCGCCACCACGTCATTGAGGTGCCGCAGAAAATCGATGGCTTCCAGGTTCTCCCGCCCACCGTGGCGATTGGGCACCCACTCGCCGGCCTTGCGTGAATAGTCGCGATACAACATCGAGGCGACGGCATCCACACGCAAACCGTCGATGTGAAAATGCTTTAACCAATGCAGCGCCGAAGCGAGCATGAAACCATGGACTTCGGTGCGCCCCAGGTTGTAGATCAGCGTGTCCCAATCCTGGTGGAAGCCTTCGAGCGGGTTGCCGTATTCGTACAGCGCGGTGCCGTCGAACTGGGCCAGGCCGTGGGTATCGGTGGGAAAATGCGCTGGCACCCAATCGAGAATCACGCCGATGTCGGCCTGGTGACAGGCATTGACGAAGGCAGCGAAATCGTCCGGCGAGCCGAAACGCGCCGTCGGGGCAAATTGTGACAGCGGCTGGTAACCCCAGGAGCCCCCGAACGGATGCTCCATGATCGGCATCAGCTCGATGTGGGTGAACCCCAGGTCCTTGACGTAGGGAATCAGCCGTTCGGCCATTTCATGCCAGGTGTATTGCCGGGCAACCTCTCCCGCCTCGTCGATTTCGCACTGCCAGGAACCGGCGTGCAATTCATAGATCGACAACGGCGCGCCCGGCAACTGCCGCTCGCGGCGATGTTGCATCCACTGCTCATCCTGCCACTCGATTTTCAGCGGCGAGGCGACCTTGGAAGCGGTATCCGGCGGCATTTGGGTGGCCAGCGCCACCGGGTCAGCCTTGAGCGGCAGAATGCCGTGGGCGCCGAGGATTTCGTATTTGTAACCCTCGCCCGCGCCCAGCCGCGGGATGAACAACTCCCACACCCCGGACGGATAACGGATGCGCATGGGATGCCGACGCCCATCCCAGACGTTGAAATCGCCCACCACCGAGACGCGCCGCGCATTCGGTGCCCATACGGCAAAGCGCACGCCGTCGACACCATCGACCGTGGTCAACTGCGCGCCCAGGCAGGAACTGAGGTCGCGATGATTACCTTCGGCAAACAGATAAAGGTCCATTTCCCCCAGCAGTGGCCCGAAGCTGTAGGGGTCTTCGGCCACCTGCTCACCGCCGGCCCAGCGGGTGCGCAACAAGTAGGGCTGGGCGCGGTCGAAATGGCCGACGAACAGACCCGGGGTTTCGCTGAGCTGCAAATCGCCCAGTACTTCGCCGCCATCACGGGCCAGTACTTGCACGCTCAAGGCGCCGGGCAGGTACGCCCGGATGAACTGCCCGCCGGCGCCATCGCCGTGGGGCCCGAGGATGGAAAACGGGTCCTGATGTTCTGCGCGCACCAGCGCGTCGATGTCATGGGGGGACGGCAGCAACGACTCTTTGGCCTGCCCCTGTGGTTCTTTGTTCGAGACACTCATGATTCTCTCCACTAAATCGGTCCGGCTAAGTCGGAAAAGGGTTTCAGCCCGCTCAATAACCCGTACAGACCGTGCAATGGCACGGGCAGCCAGGCGGGGCGATTCTCGGCTTCATAGGCCACTTCATAGGCCGCCTTCTCCAGGCCGAACAACGCCAGTGCGGCGTCTTCGCCTTCAGCATCCTTCCACTCATGGGCAAGACTAGCTGCCGCCAGCCGATATGCCTCAACAAATGCCTGACGGGCCTCTTTCAAATAACGATCAGCCACCCGTTGCCGCGCCGCGTCGGCGTCGGCGGTGCTGTCGACAGTGTTCAGGTGGATCGCCATGGCGGCGGCGTAATCGAAGGAGCGCAGCACGCCGCTGACGTCCTTGTACGGGCTGTGCTTGCCGCGGCGCTCATGCAGTGGCCGTGCCGGCTCGCCCTCGAAGTCGATCAGGTAGGCATCGCCCTTGATCACCAGTACCTGCCCCAGGTGCAGGTCACCGTGGACGCGGATACGCAAGCCACCGACCGCCTTGCCGGCCAGTTCCTGAATGTGCGCCAGAACGGTCTTCTTGTGTTCCAGCAAGCGCGCGACCATGGCCTGGTCGGCGGAGCTCAATTGCCCCTGGTTCTGCTTGAGCAGTCGCAAGGCGTTCTCTACCTGCGCGGCCACATCCTTGCCGATGGCCTGGGCTTCCTTGGCGTTGGTGGCCTGGGGCGCGAAGTCCGGATTATCGGTGGCCTGGGCCAGTACCTCGTGCATTTCCCCCAGACGCTGGCCGAGCATGCCAGCGAAGTCCTTGAGTTCGCCCAAGGCGTTGTAATGCTGTTCCTGCTCGGACACGGCATCGGCCAGCTCATCGCGCAGGGCGCGTTCGAGGTTGTTCTGGGTCCACTCCCAGGCGTCGCCCTGATTGCTTAAATAGCCCTGGGCGATCATCAGCAGCGCATCTTCGCCCGCAGTATCGCGGCGGATCACCGAACCCAGCAGCGGCGAAATATTGCTGAAACCTGCGGCGGTCAGGTAAGCGCTCATTTCCAGTTCCGGGTGTACGCCCGACGCCACTTTGCGGATCAGTTTGAGGACAAGACTGCTGCCCACCACCACGGAGCTGTTGGACTGCTCGGCGGACAGGTAACGCACCTCCGGCTCATCTCCCAGGCTCAATGCGGCCAGGCCTGCGGTGGGCTCAAAGCGCAACTCGCCCTCGCTGCAAGGCAGCACCGTGCCGGCCTGCATGCTTTGCAGAACCGCCCGCACAAAACTTTCCAGGCTGAATGCATCGGTGATCAAACCGACCTGACGCACCCGGCGGACCCGAGACAGCGCCAATTGCTGCGGCAACGCCGCGCCCACCTGGTCCTCGGCCAGCAGACCGAAGGGCAGTTGATAACGCAGTGTCTGGCCAGCGCTGGTGACGTCGACTTCGCTTAGCAGCACCGGATGCTGCGGATCGCCGAAACGCACGCCATAGACAATATTGACCTTCTCGATCGCACTGTCTTTGCCGGCAAACCAGCGACGGTTCTGCAGCCAGCTCGGCAGGATAGTCTGCTCCAGCATGGTGCGCGACGGTGCTTCGAGCAACTCTTCCAGGCGTTTCTTCAGCACCAGCGTGGTGAAGTCCGGCAAGCTCTGGGCCGGCTCCACATGCCAGCTCGGCATCTGGTTTTCTGTGGCCAGGGCAAACCAGTAGAAACCATATGGCGGCAGGGTCAGCAGGAAATTCAGCTGGCCGATGGGCGGGAAGGCGTTGCCCCCCAGCATCTCCACCGGAACCATGCCGGCATAGCCCGACAGGTCCAGTTCGGCGGCCTGGGCGCTACGGGATACGTTGGCCACGCACAGGATGATTTCGTGCTTGCCATCGGGGCCGGTGTATTCGCGGGTATAAGCCAGGATCCGTCGGTTGCTCGGTGACAGCATCTTCAGCGTGCCACGGCCAAAGGCCTTGGACTGCTTGCGCACCGCCAGCATCCGCCGGGTCCAGTTAAGCAATGAATGAGGGTCGCCGGCCTGGGTCTCGACGTTGACCGACTGATAGCCGTATTGCGGGTCCATGATCGGCGGCAGCACCAGGCTCGCCGGGTCGGCGCGGGAGAAACCGCCATTGCGGTCGATGGACCACTGCATCGGCGTGCGTACGCCATCGCGGTCGCCCAGATAGATGTTGTCGCCCATGCCGATTTCATCACCGTAGTACAAGGTCGGCGTGCCGGGCATCGACAGCAGCAGGCTGTTGAGCAACTCGACACGGCGGCGGTCGCGCTCCATCAACGGCGCCAGACGTCGGCGGATCCCCAGGTTAATCCGCGCCCGACGGTCGGCCGCGTAGTAATTCCACAGGTAATCGCGCTCCTTGTCGGTGACCATCTCCAGGGTCAATTCATCGTGGTTGCGCAGGAAAATCGCCCATTGGCAATTGGCCGGAATTTCCGGGGTCTGCCGCAGAATGTCAGTGATGGGAAAGCGGTCTTCCTGGGCCAGCGCCATGTACATGCGCGGCATCAGCGGGAAGTGGAACGCCATGTGGCATTCGTCACCGTTCAAACCCTGGGCGTCGACATCGCCGAAGTACAACTGAGTGTCTTCCGGCCACTGGTTGGCCTCGGCCAACAGCATACGGTCGGGGTAATTGGCATCGATCTCGGCACGGATCTGCTTGAGGACGTCGTGGGTCTCGGGCAGGTTCTCGTTGTTGGTGCCGTCGCGCTCGATCAGGTACGGGATCGCATCCAGGCGCAGGCCGTCGATGCCCATGTCCAGCCAGTAGCGCATCACCGACAGGACGGCTTTGATCACTTGGGGGTTATCGAAGTTGAGGTCCGGCTGGTGGGAATAGAAACGGTGCCAGAAGTACTGGCCGGCGACCGGATCCCAGGTCCAGTTGGATTTCTCGGTGTCGAGGAAAATGATCCGGGTGCCGTCGTATTTGTGGTCGTCGTCGGACCAGACGTAGAAATCCCGCGCCTTCGAACCCGGCTTGGCTTTGCGCGCGCGCTGGAACCACGGATGCTGGTCGGAGGTGTGGTTGATGACCAGCTCGGTAATCACCCGCAGATTACGCTTGTGGGCTTCGGCGATGAAACGCCGCGCATCGGCCATGGTGCCATAGTCGGGGCTGACGCCTCGGTACTCGGCAATGTCATAACCATCATCGCGCCGGGGCGACGGATAGAACGGCAGCAACCAGATGGTGTTGACGCCCAGATCGGCGATGTAGTCGAGCTTTTCGATCAGTCCAGGAAAATCACCGATCCCGTCGTTATTGGAATCGAAATAGGATTTGACGTGGACCTGATAAATCACCGCGTCCTTGTACCAGAGCGGGTCTTTGATAAAGGTGGCAGACCGGGGTTTCTTCGCCATTTGCAACTCCTGAGAAATTCTGTAAAGCCGCTGAAACAGGCTTGTGAGGTCTTTTTGTGGCAAGGCCGCTGTTGTGTGGCCAGGGAGCTGTTGTGGCGAGGGAGCTTGCTCCCGCTTGAGTGCGAAGCGCTCATTCGCATTTTTGGGGCCGCTGCGCAGCCCAGCGGGAGCAAGCTCCCTCGCCACAACAACGCTCTCTCAGCCTCGCGTCTGTCTCACGCCACACTGATCCGCCATATCCCAAAGGGCTGGTGAGCCGGGTCGATGCGCATGAACTGGTACTTGCCATACCACGTCCAACGATGCCCGCTCATCAAATCTTCGCCCTGGGTCTGGGCATCGTCCGGCAGCCCCATCTCCCACAGCGGCAACTCGAAATTGGCTTCCTGCGGGTTGTGCGGGTCGAGACTCACCGCCACCAGAATGAAATTGCTGCCGTCGGCGGTGCGTTTGCCGAAGTACAGGATGTTGTCGTTCCAGGCGTTGTAGATCGTCAGGCCCAAGTGCGTATGCAACGCCGGATTCTGCCGGCGGATGCGGTTGAGCTGGGCGATTTCGGCAATGATGTTGCCCGGCGCGGTGAAGTCCCGGGGGCGGATCTCATACTTCTCCGAGTCGAGGTACTCCTCCTTGCCCGGCACTGGCGCCGATTCGCACAACTCAAACCCCGAATACATGCCCCACAGGCCCGAGCCCATGGTTGCCAGGGCCGCGCGGATCAGAAACCCGGCGCGCCCCGACTCGTGGAGAAACGCCGGGTTGATGTCCGGCGTGTTGACGAAAAAGTTCGGCCGGTAGCACTCGCGTAACGGTGATTCGTTGAGCTCGGTGAAATACGTCGCCAGTTCGGTCTTGGTATTGCGCCAGGTGAAATAGGTGTAGCTCTGGGAATAACCGACCTTGCCCAGGCGGGCCATCATGGCCGGCGTGGTGAAGGCTTCGGCGAGGAACATCACTTCAGGGTGCTGGGCCCGCACATCGGCAATCAACCACTGCCAGAACGGCAACGGCTTGGTGTGGGGGTTATCGACGCGGAAGATCTTCACGCCTTCATTGACCCACCCCACCACCACGTCCCGCAGTTCCAGCCACAGGCTGGGAATCGCATCCGCGGCGTAGAAATCGACGTTGACGATGTCCTGGTATTTCTTCGGCGGGTTTTCCGCATATTTGATCGTGCCGTCCGGCCGCCAGCTGAACCAGCCCGGATGCTGCTTGAGCCACGGGTGGTCCTGGGAACACTGGATGGCAAAGTCGAGGGCAATTTCCAGGCCGTGGTCGGCCGCAGCCGCCACCAGACGCCGGAAATCCTCGCGCGAGCCCAACTGCGGGTGAATCGCCTCATGACCGCCCTCCTCGCTCCCGATGGCATAAGGGCTGCCCGGATCGTCAGGACCGGCGGTGAGGGAGTTGTTCGGCCCCTTGCGAAAGCTGCGACCGATGGGGTGGATCGGCGGGAAGTACAGCACATCGAAACCCATGTCCTGGATCACGGCCAGACGCGAATGCACGTCATTGAAGGTGCCATGCCGCTGGGGATCATCGGTGATCGAGCGGGGAAACAGCTCGTACCAACTGGCGAACTCGGCCAGCTTGCGCTCGACGTCCAGAGGGTATTGCGGGCTGAGACTCAAGTAGGGCCGATGATCGGCCTGGGACATGAGAGCGGCACTGCGCGGCGCCAGGAACAATGCCACCTGCTCGGCGGGTAACAAGCCGGAGAGCTCATGGTGCAACGCGGTCAACTGCTCCCTCAGCTCACCTTCACTACGCTCGGCCGCCATCTGCACCTGATTGCGTCCTTCCTGCAATTCCAGGCTGATGGGCACCCCGGCAGCGAATTTTTTTTCCAACTCATAGCGGAAACTGGCGAACTGATCGATCCAGGCCTCGATGCGAAACACATAAAAGCCCTGCTCAGGCACATTGAACTGGCCTTGCCAGCCGTTGTTGCCCAGCTCGGTCATGACCGCGCTGTTCCAGGACTCATCCTTCAGCGCGCGCCAACGAATGTGCACGGCCAGTTTGTCATGGCCATCGGCGAACACTTTACTGGTCACCGTCATGTCTTGCCCGGCCACAGCCTTGGCGGCGAATTGCCCACCCTCGATGACCGGCATGGTGCTTTCAATAGCAATACGTGGCAGTAACAGGGCCTGGGACAGTGGCAAGTGCGGGTTGTACGACAGGTCAGTCGGGTGTTCAGCAGTCATCGAGCATCGCTCCTTTTACGCCCCATGGACGTTGTGGCGGTAAAGGCCCAGTAGTCCTTGAAAAAATGGATCCCTGAAAAAACTCACTTAAACTCCGAACCGAACCCACGGTTAAAAGTTCAGAGTGATTTGCCCCAAGGGCTGAGGGATCAAACCAGGCGCCAGGTGGTCAACAAGGTTAAGCACGACTCAAGCCATGTGCGTCAACATGTGCGTCAAGGAGACCCGTCCTGATGAATATTCCCATCCCGGCTGAAACCCCGGATCCCAACATTGACGATCCCAACCTGCCGCCGCCCGGTCCTGAGCCGGAGCCGATTCCGGAAAAAGACCCGCCGCTCGATCCTCAGCCGCCGTTGGGCGACCCACCGAGCGAGGCGCCGCCGGAGCGGGTTTGATCCCACAGCCTAGTGGATAACAAAAAAACCTGTGGGAGCGGGCTTGCTCGCTCCCACACTGGGTTATGTGTTCTGGCTGGAGATCGCGGTCACGGTTTTTCCTCCTTCTCCAGCGCCCGGACAATCAGTGGCATCACACTGAAGATCGCCAATGCCAACACCGTACTGAGCACTGCCGTGGATTCCCGCCCCAATCCGGCGGCGACGCCGATGGCGGCGGTCATCCACAGGCCGGCGGCAGTGGTCAGGCCTTTTACGTGGCTTTCGTCAGCATCGTTGCCTTTGAGGATAGTCCCCGCGCCGAGAAAGCCGATGCCGGCGATGACCCCTTGCACCACACGGCTCATGGCGTCAGCCTCGGAACCGGACATCTGCGGCACCAGCACAAACAGCGCCGCCCCCAAGGCCACCAGCATATGGGTCCGCACCCCGGCGGCCTTGCCCTTGTGCTCGCGCTCAAAACCCAGGATGCCGCCCAACAACGCAGCCATCAGCAGGCGCACGGTTACGCGCGTCATCTGCTGCGCATCGGTGATATCGGCGAACTCCGATTGCAGGGTGATCCAGACTTCATGCCACCAAGCGTCCATGGACGGTCCTCTTTCCAGTCGATAAACGATGGACCGCAAGCCTGGCCAGAGGTGCGCTCGACCGCTGATCAGACGTAACGAACCTCGGCCGCGGGCCAGCGCCTAACGTTCAGGACATCCAGAAGGAAGCTTGACCATGAGTGTAAGTATCGATAGCAACCAAATCTGCTCTTTCGACACCGAAGAGTTCAAGGAACAACGGCCCGCCAGCGAGCTGACCGTTATCACTGTCCCGGACAAAGCCATGTCGGCGGTTGAACTCAACGGTGGTCGGGTCTACATCACCGAGGCCGAAGCCGATGCCCTGACCGTGGCCGGGGCAGCCGACGGACGTAAGAACCTCAAAGCCACCGACAGCGATTCGGTTATCTGATTGATCTGTGGGAGCAAGGCTTGCCCGCGACGAAAACAACGGGGTATCCATGGCACCGAGGAGCCTGTATCGCGAGCAAGCTTTGCTCCCACTGAGATCCTCGCCATAAAGATTTATTCGTCTGACCCCGACTGCATCAAAGTGTCGCAGGGCGGGGGCCTCACGGCATCTGATCCGGTTTTTATCGAGATACCTGAGTCTGTTATGTAAACAGTTCGATGGTCATAGTGCGCCGGCCAGTTACAGGCTGAGGAGCGACCGACCATGAGCGAAAGAATTCCCGTCCAGTTGATACAGCACTTCGACCCCGCGCCGACGAAGATAAAGACCCGGACCACCGATAACCTGATCCACACCCGCAGCTTTACCGGTTTGTTTCGCAGCTTGCGCATCGGCGGTGCGGGGGTTCTGTTCCTGCTGTTTTTCGGCACCGTATGGCTGAACTGGGGCGACCGTCAGGCCGTGCTCTGGGACCTTGCCGACAGCAAATTCCACATTTTCGGCGCGACCTTCTGGCCCCAGGATTTCATCCTGCTGTCGGCACTGCTGATCATTGCCGCCTTCGGCCTGTTCGCAATCACCGTATTTGCCGGTCGGGTATGGTGCGGCTACACCTGCCCGCAGAGTTCCTGGACCTGGATCTTCATGTGGTGCGAGAAAATCACCGAAGGCGAACGGCACCAGCGAATCAAGTTGCAAGCAGCGCCCTGGAGCTTGAACAAGCTGCTGCGTCGCTCAGCCAAACATACGTTGTGGCTGGCAATCAGCCTGCTCACCGGATTGACCTTTGTCGGCTATTTCACGCCGATCCGCCCACTGGCCGAAGAACTTCTGACCTTGCAAATGGCCGGTGTCAGCCTGTTCTGGGTGCTGTTCTTTACCGGCGCTACCTACCTCAACGCCGGCTGGCTGCGTGAAGCGGTGTGCATGCACATGTGCCCCTATGCACGGTTTCAGAGCGTGATGTTCGACAAAGACACCCTGACCATTTCCTATGACACGGCTCGTGGCGAAATCCGTGGCCCGCGCAAGCGCGAAGTGAACCCGGCCAATGTCGGCTTGGGCGATTGCATCGATTGCCAGATGTGCGTGCAGGTTTGCCCCACCGGCATCGACATTCGCGACGGCCTGCAAATGGAGTGCATCGGCTGCGCCGCCTGCATCGACGCCTGCGACTCGATCATGGACAAGATGGGTTACGCCCGTGGCCTGATCAAGTACACCTCTGAACACCAGTTGCAAGGCGGCAGGACTCACCTGTTGCGGCCCCGGTTGGTTGGCTACACCGCCGTGCTGCTGGTGATGATCGGCGCATTGGTCGTGGCACTGGCAGAACGCCCCATGGTATCGCTGGACGTGACCAAGGACCGCGGGCTGTTCCGCGAAAACAGCCTGGGCCAGATCGAGAACATCTACAGCCTGAAAATCATCAACAAGACCCAGCAGCGCCAGGACTATCAGCTGTCCCTGGCGGACGCCGAAGGCTTTGTCCTGCAGGGCAGAACGCACTTGAGCCTGGCGCCGGGGGAAATCCTCGACGTACCGGTGTCCGTGGCAATGCTCAGCGAACGACCCCGTAGCGGCTCTCGGGAGATGATCTTCAAGGTGGCCGACAGTGACGAGCCCGACATCTACAGCGTGGCCACGAGCCGTTTTGTAGCGCCGATGAATCGGTGAGGCTTTA
The DNA here is from genome assembly GCF_039581215.1 of Pseudomonas halotolerans. Taxonomy (NCBI): domain Bacteria; kingdom Pseudomonadati; phylum Pseudomonadota; class Gammaproteobacteria; order Pseudomonadales; family Pseudomonadaceae; genus Pseudomonas; species Pseudomonas halotolerans. The sequence goes on along the minus strand of NZ_JBCNTJ010000009.1, from coordinate 181,790 downwards.
AGATGCCGCGGGCTTGTGGGAGCAAAGCTTGCTCGCGAAGAACGATGACGCGACCTTACTGTTGATCCGTGTCGCCTGCATCGCGAGCAAGCTTTGCTCCCACGGTTTAAAAAACGCAAATCATGTGTCACTTAAGACTAGGCCCACCATGAAACGCTACGAGAAATTCGCCGATGACATCGCTGAACTGATCCGCTCCGGCGTGCTGGGCCCAGGGCAGCGTGTGCCATCGGTGCGTTATGCCAGCCAGACCTACGGCGTCAGCCCGTCCACGGTGTTCCAGGCCTACTACCTGCTGGAACGTCGCGGGTTGATCCGGGCTCGCCCACGCTCCGGTTACTTCGTCAACGCCCATGCCCCCAATCCCTTCGCCGAGCCGGTGATCAGCCCCCCGGTGCACGACAGCACCGAAGTCGACGTCAGCGAGCTGGTGTTTTCAGTGCTGGACTCGATCAAGGATCCGGCCACCGTACCGTTCGGTTCGGCGTTCCCCAGCCCGACCCTGTTCCCCCTGCAACGACTGTCCCGCTCGCTGTCCAGCGCAACGCGGGACATGGACCCTCGAATGGTGGTCACGGACATGTCACCGGGCAATCCGCAATTGCTCCGTCAGATCGCCCTGCGCTACATGGTCGGCGGGCTGATGCTGCCCATGGAAGAACTGCTGGTCACCAACGGCGCCCTGGAAGCCTTGAACTTGTGTCTGCAAGCCGTCACCGAGCCCGGTGACCTGGTGGCCATCGAGGCGCCGGCGTTCTACGCCAGCCTGCAAGTGCTGGAGCGGCTCAAGCTCAAGGCGGTGGAAATTCCAGTGCACCCGCGTGACGGCATCGATCTGGATGTATTGGAGCAGACGCTGGAGCGCCACCCGATCAAAGCGTGCTGGTGCATGACCAGTTTCCAGAATCCCATGGGCGCGACCATGCCCGAGGAAAGAAAACAGGCGTTGGTGCAGTTGCTACGCCGTCATCAGGTGCCGCTGATCGAGGACGACGTTTACGCAGAACTCTACTACGGCCAGCAGGCACCCAAGCCGGCCAAGGCGTTCGACACCGAAGGGCTGGTGATGCATTGCGGTTCGTTCGCCAAGAGCCTGGCGCCGGGCTATCGCGTCGGCTGGGTCGCCGCCGGGCGTTACGCTCAGAAGATCGAACGGCTCAAACTCATGACCTCGCTGTGCGCCTCGATGCCGGCCCAGGCAGCCATCGCCGATTACCTGCAACACGGTGGTTATGATCGTCATCTGCGCAAACTGCGCTACGCCCTGGAAGAACAGCAAAGCGCCATGCTCGCCGCCATCGCCCGCTACTTCCCCGCCCAGACCCGCGTCAGCCAGCCGGCGGGGGGGTATTTCCTGTGGCTGGAACTGCCAGAGCAGATGGACTCACTGAAACTGTTCCAGATGGCCTTAGCCCAAGGCATCAGCATCGCTCCGGGGCCGATCTTTTCACCGACCCGGCGTTTCGGCAATTGCATCCGCTTGAACTACGGCAGCCCGTGGACCGACGTGTCGGAGAAAGCCATGGAGACGTTGGGGCGGATTATTCGGTCGTTTTGATATGGGGTTGTCTGTTATTGCCCCATCGCGAGCAGGCTCGCTCCCACATGAGATCTGCTGAGTAACTGAGAGATTCTTCTCACCGCAAACCCACTGTGGGAGCGAGCCTGCTCGCGATGGCGGCAGAACAGACAACTTATATTTCAAAGCTCAGCGCCCGCCGCCCAAATCCACAAATGTCCCGGTCGCATACGAAGCCTTGTCCGACAGCAACCAGATAATTGCTTCAGCCACTTCATCGGGGCGGCCGCCCCTGGCCATGGGAATCGCCGATTCCAGCTTGCTGACCCGGTCCGGATCGCCGCTGAGGGCATGGAAATCGGTATAGATATAACCTGGGCGAACCGCATTGACGCGGATTCCTTCCCCAGCCACTTCCTTGGACAGGCCAATGGTGAAGGTGTCCAGCGCGCCCTTGGAGGCCGCATAGTCGACATATTCGCCCGGCGCGCCCAAGCGGGCGGCCACCGAGGAGACGTTCACGATACTGCCACCCTGCCCGCCATGCCTGGGCGACATGCGCAACACCGCGTGCTTGGCGCACAGGATCGGCCCCAGGACGTTGGTCTTCATGATCTTTTGAATGCGAAACTCGGACATTTCGTCAAGCCGGGACTTGTGGGCGACCGTGCCGGCGTTGTTCACCAAAGCGGTGACGCGGCCCAACTCGGCGTCCACCCGGCCGAACAGCGCGACCACCTCGTCTTCGATACTGACATCGGCCCGCACGGCAATTGCCTGTGCGCCCTGGGCCCGGACCTGTCCGAGCACCTCCTGCGCGGCGCCTTCATCGGACTGGTAATTGATGCAGATCCGATAGCCAAGGTCGGCAGCCAACAGCGCCGTGGCTGCCCCGATCCCGCGCCCGCCACCGGTGATGACGATGACTTTATCCACGTTTGCTCTCCCCATTCACGGATAGACGTGCGGCCCAAGAATAGCGTTCACGCTGCGCTTTGCACAAACCGTTGCGCTTGCGCTGGGTTCAGCGCGCCAATGCCCGTAGATCCAGACGCCCATCCAGCAAAGGCGGGCACCAGTAGTAGCCGCCCGTGATCGGCCGGCTCATGCGATACAGGCCGTCGGTGATGCCATCCTCCAGGCCGCTCATGCGCCGCAGTTGAGCCTCGAAGGCATCGAGAGAGAAGCCGAACGCCAGGAACATCAGGCCGGCGCGATCCCCTTCAATCCACGGCATGGAGCGGCGTACGACGAAGGCTTCGGGAGCGAAACTCTCTTGGGCGGTGCGTTTGACGTGGGCCGACTCCGGGGCATCGTCGATTTCTTCGTTGTCGCTCAGGCGCCGGCCCATGATGTTGTCGCGCTCATGGGGCGGCATGGCGGCGAAACCATCCAGGTCGTGTTGCCATTGCTGGATCGCCGCGAAACTGCCACCGCGTACCCCATCGACACCCTGAGCCAGGGCCGCGGCGATGGCCGCTTCATCGTGAGGGTTCTCAGTGCCGTCTTCATAACCGGTCAGGTCATGGCCGCTCATGTGGCGGAAGGTTTCGTTCATCTGCACCAGGCGCAACGCCGGGGCCAGAGCGGCCTCGATGGCACGGCTACGGTGCAGCAGCTCGCCACGGTCTTCGCCGTGTAGCCAGCACCACAGCGCGTGCTGGGTCGAAGGGTTGTCCACGCCCACGCCGGCCAGGGCCGGAAACGCCCGCAGGCCTTCGACCTGCGCGCCCAGCGCCTGGACCAGTGACTCGCCAAAACCGATCACCACTCGATCGTCGACTTGCAACAAAAGCTTATCGATCGCAGCCGGCAACGCCTCGACCGATTCCAGGGCAAAAAACAAGTGACGGGCCTGAGGCGGAACAGGGGTGGCGAGAATGCCGGGCTGGTAGTAGCTCATGGGGACTCCTTTAGAAAGAGCGCAAGTTTACCCGGCGACCGGTGGTTTGTGTGGTTCGCCATGGGGCTGTCGAAGCCCGGAAGCCAAAGATTTTTGTAGGAAGTCTCTTTCAACCCGGTCAGATGACTCGCAACCCGGTTCGGATCGGCAGGCTCCCGATTGCCGGACAACCGAAAACGCCCTAGATTGAGTGCCCCCAACGCTGCTGGCAGAGCGGCTGGCATCATCAGGACTCATGGAGAACGGTCATACATGCACATCGCCAAATCGATACTCACCGGCGCTTTTTTCCTGGCCTGTGGAACGACAACGGGCTTTGCCCAGGAACGCATTGAAGACACGGTCAATGCCGTGATCCAGCCCTTGATGAAACAGCAGGACATCGCCGGCATGGCCGTGGCGATCACTCACAACGGGGAACGTCATTACTTCAATTACGGGGTGGCCTCCAAGGACACGAAGCAGGCAGTAACCGACCAGACGTTGTTCGAAATCGGCTCGGTCAGCAAGACCTTCACCGCCACCCTTGGTGCCTACGCCCAGGCTCAAGGCAAGCTGTCCCTGTCGGACCCGGCCGGTCGCTTCGCCCCCGAGCTGAGCGGCAGCGCGCTGCAAGGCATCAGCCTGCTCAACCTTGCCACCTACACGCCGGGTGGCCTGCCGTTGCAGTTTCCTGGCGATGCGGACCATCCGGACCGGATGTTCAATTACTACAAGGCCTGGAAACCCCTCTACCCGGCCGGTACCCAGCGGCTCTATTCAAACCCGAGCATCGGCTTGTTCGGCTACCTCGCGGCCCGCAGCCTGGGACGACCGTTTGATGAGGTGATGGAACAGACGCTGATGCCGGGATTGGGCCTCAAGCACAGTTATGTGCGGGTGCCCGAGGATCACCTCAACCGATACGCCCAAGGCTACGCGAAGGACGGCAAGCCTGTGCGGGTTGGACCGGGGGCGCTGGACGCCGAGGCCTATGGCGTGAAAACCAGTTCATCGGACCTGATTCGCTTCATCGAGGCGAACCTGCGGCCTGAGAAGCTCGACGCCGATCTGCGGCAGGCCATTGCCACGACACACACCGGGTTCTACAAGGTCAATGGCATGACCCAGGGGCTGGGTTGGGAGTTCTATCCCTACCCGGTCACGCTTGACGCGTTATTGGCCGGCAATACACCGCAAATGGCGCTGATGCCACAAAAAGTGGCACCGCTCGACCCACCCTCGCCCGCGCCGGTTGACAGCTGGATCAACAAGACGGGGTCGACCGGCGGCTTCGGTGCCTACGCGGCATTCGTCCCAGGGAAGGATATGGGGATCGTGATACTGGCAAACAAAAACTACCCGATCGAGGAACGGGTGAAAGCCGCGCACAAGATCCTGACGGCGCTGGAGAAACAATAGGCTACGCAAATTATTGTGGCGAGGGAGCAAGCGCCCTCGCCACAAAGGGCTCTCATCGCCTGCCCGGTCAATCCTCCAGCGGCTTCGGCTCAGTCATTGGCTTACCTGCCTTGCCCGCCTTGGCGCCCTTGCCTTCCTGGGCCGGCGCGGCTTCAGGCGCGGGAGTCGGGGCTGGCGCCGCCGCTTCCTTTTCTGCTGGAGGCAGCTTATCGACCGTGTCGAAGATGTCCTTCAGCTCAATCGCTCCTGAGTGCTCAAGCTTCTTTTCTCCGTCCTTGCCCACCAGGATGATCTTGGTCTGGGCACCGGCCCCCAACTTCAGTGAACGGATCAGCGCCATGGTGCTTTGCGGGTCCAGGTCTTTGCCGTCGCGCTGCCCCATCGTGTTGAGCACGGTGTAAAGCACCAGGTTGCGCTCGGAAAAACCCTGCTTGCCGGCCGGTTCCTCCAGGGCTTTTTTCAGGCTGACCCATACCGGGTCAACAGTGCTTGGCGCGATGACAATCAAGGGGCGGGATTTGCCCTTGTCCGCCGCCAAGGGTGAGTCGCCATCCGCGGCGAACAAGGGACCTGCAATGGCCAGCAAGGTAGCGAAGGTCAACGACCGAATGAGCATGCGCCTCTCCTTTTGATATCTACGCTGTACTGATTGCGCATGGCGGCGATTGTTCCGCGACAGTCGCCCATTGCCGTGTCTGTCTGCCTTGAAGCTTAGGCCAGGGGGTTCATTGCGCAAACGTGGCGTCGGAGATGAGCAGTTCCGCTCCCACATAGATCGGGTGAAGGCTAGAACGCCAACTTGAACCCGATCATCGCCAGCATCACTGCCAGGCATGGGCGCAGCACCTCATCGGAAATGCGCCCCGACAAGTGACTGCCCATGTAGATCCCCGGCAACGAGCCGATCAGCAAGTAACCCAGGATGTGCCAGTCCATGTTGCCCATGCTCGCGTGGCCCAGGCCGGCGACCAGGGTCAGCGGTACAGCGTGGGCGATTTCAGTGCCCACCAGGCGCTTGGTGACCAGGAATGGATAGAGAATGAACAGGGCGACAGTGCCCAGCGCGCCCGCACCAATGGACGTCAGTGCAACCATGACGCCCAATATCAGGCCCGTGATGACGGTGAGCACATTGAGCCGCGAGCCGGTGGGATTGTAGTGGCCGCCCGCACGATCATGGGCAAATTGCAAAAGGCGTTTCTTGAACAGAATCGCCAGGGCGGTGGCGAACAGCACAAAACCCAAGGCTTGCTTGATCACCGCATTCATGGCGTCGGGCGAACTGTGCAGGCTGCTGAGAAACCATAGCGTCAGGCCGACCGCTGGCACGCTGCCCAAGGTCAGCCAGCCAGTAATGGCCCAATCGATGTTGCGGTTTTTGGCGTGAACCAGGACACCGCCCGACTTGGTAATCGCCGCGTACAGCAGATCCGTGCCCACTGCGGTTGCAGGGTTGATACCAAACCACAACAAAATGGGGGTCATCAACGAACCACCGCCCACGCCGGTCATCCCGACGATGAAACCGACGACCAGGCCCGCGATGACTAAACCGACACTACCGATATCCATTAAGCGCGACCGCATAAAAAAAAATCTGGTCGCGAGCATATCGATTTTTCTTATAACCACCTATATCGATGTGATCTATCTTTATTCCTTTTTGCCCCTCCGTTACTGGACCGGCAGGAAGTTGAGAAAGAGCAAACTCTGTGCATAGTTCAGACCGATCCGCCGGTATCGCTCGTCCAGCATTTGAGTGAGCAGGTCCAGGCGCGCCACGATTTTCCCGAATTCCACGGCGAAGCTCAGATTACTGCCCTCTTCCGAAATCTCATTGGAAAACAGCAGCGGCTTGCCGTCCTTGTCCTGTCGCTGGCTCAGTATCCAAGTGGCTTTTTCGATGTTGCGCGCCGCGTTGCTGACAAAGCGCGGGTCGATCGTGTCGGTCATGTAGAACTCGAGACGATTGCCGTGGGCCGTGACCAGCATGCTGCCAATGGCGTAGATGAACGCCCCCACCCGATCCCCCAGGAACTCGGGACTCATGGCAAAGCTCAGGGCGGCCAGGTCCTTCTTGCCGCCCAGGGTCGGTAACGGTTGTTGCTGCTCAATGGCCAGGCGTACCTGCTTTTCAGCGGCTCGGGCGTCGAGAAATCCGGACTTGCGCAACTCTTCGGGGTTGCGCAGATAGAGCTTGTTCATCAGCAGATAGAGGCTTTGCAAATTGTCGTGCATCGCCAGTGTGGCCATGCGGTCAACGCTGGTCTGCAGCAGCTCCTGGGGCCTGGTGCTGCTGAACTGGGTGACCATGTCCTGCCCCTGCTGATGACTGCACCCGCTGCCAAGCAACATCAACACGCCGGCCAACAGCGCTGAACAGCGACGTCGCGACACCATCACGAAATGAAAAACACCGGCCATCGAGTCTCGGTCTGGGCTTGGGGAGGCGGTGGGAGTCGCCGCTTCCTGGCCATGGATAGAGCGGCAAAAAACGTAAAAGTGCGATGGACGAGGGAAAACCACACAGACGGAAAAGATCCGCCTCACTCAATTAGTATGACTTTTTAATTGATTAATCGCGATTAATGGCTATATATCCTCTTCAAGCCTTTCAAATAGAAAGACTACTTATCGAATAAGCCTTCATCGCTGTCCGACTAAACACCGGACTCGACCCGCGTTCCACACAACAACAAGACAGGAAGGAAGGTCACACCATGCTTGAATCCAGACATCTGCTCACGGCTCTCGGAGTGTCTCTGATGATCGCCACCTCTGCTTCCCAGGCCGCCGGCCTGAGCAATGAACGCGCAGCGTTCGGCAAGACCAACGACGGTACCGCAGTGGAAAAATTCGTACTGCGCAACAGCCATGGCATGGAGGCCACTGTCATCACGTACGGCGGGATCCTCCAGTCACTGATCGTGCCGGACAAGAACGGCCAGGCCGCCGATGTGGTGCTGGGCTTCGACGATGTGCAGGGTTACCAGAAGAACGGCAACGTGTATTTCGGCGCAACCATTGGTCGCTTCGGCAATCGCCTGGCGGGCGGTGCATTCGAGTTGGATGGCAAGCGCTACCAGGTGCCGCAGAACGACAAGAGCAACTCCCTGCATGGCGGACCGCAAGGTTTCGACAAGCGCGTCTGGAAGGCCGAACCCCATGACGGCAAGGACTCGGTGGGCGTGACCCTGACCTACCTGTCGGCCGATGGCGAGATGAGCTTCCCTGGCGCACTGAAAACAGATGTCACCTACAGCCTCAACGAACAGAACGAATTACGTATCGAGTACCAGGCCACCACTGACAAACCCACGGTGCTGAACCTGACCAACCACAGCTATTTCAACCTCGCCGGCGCTGGGAACGGCGACATACTGAAACAGGTCGCGACCCTGCACGCCGCCCATTACACCCCGGTGACCGACAAGCTTATCCCCACCGGTGAACTGGCCCCCGTGGCCGGCACGCCGATGGACTTCACTAAACCCACCGCCATCGGCACCCATATCCAGGCTGATCATCCGCAGCTCAAATTTGCCGAGCCCAAACAAGGCGGCTTCGATTTCAACTGGGCGCTCGATGCCAAGGGCGACGTGAGCAAACTCGCCGCCGACGTCCACGACCCCCAGTCCGGACGACGCTTGCAGCTCTACACCACCGAGCCTGGCGTGCAGTTCTATACCAGCAACTTTCTCGACGGCACGGTCAAGGGCAAGCAAGGCAAGGTGTATCCACACTGGGGCGCGTTCACCTTGGAAACCCAACACTACCCCGACTCGCCCAACCAGCCGAACTTCCCGTCGACCCGGCTTGACCCCGGCCAGACCTACACCCAGACCATGGTGTTGAAGTTCTCCGCGCAATAAATCCTGCCCTTCGAAAAGATCGTTCCCACGGCGGTGGGGACGATCAACCTTGAACACCTGGTCTATCCTGCTGCCACACGTCTGATGTTCTGCAAACAGGAGGTAGACATGAGGACTCTGGAACTGGCTGGCGAGGCCGTACCGGTGATTGGCCAGGGCACCTGGCGCATGGGGGAAGAACCGTCCCGTCACAAGAAAGAAGTAGCGGCCCTGCGCCTGGGCATCGAGCTGGGCATGACACTGATCGACACAGCGGAGATGTACGCCGAGGGCGGCGCGGAAGAAGTCGTTGGGGAAGCGATCACCGGCCTGCGGGACCAGGTTTTCCTGGTGAGCAAGGTGTATCCCCACAATGCCAGCCGCAAAGGCATTCCCTTGGCCTGCGAACGCAGCTTGCGGCGACTGGACACCGATTACATCGACCTTTATCTGCTGCATTGGCGCGGGCAATACCCGCTGGAAGAAACCGTCGAAGCGTTCGAACGCCTGCGCGAAGAAGGCAAGATCGGCCGCTGGGGCGTGTCGAACTTTGATGTCGCGGACCTTGAAGAACTGGCTTCACCGGCCTGCGCCACCAACCAGGTGCTGTACAATCTGCAGGAGCGTGGCATCGAATTCGACCTGCTGCCCTGGTGCCAACAGCAGCGCATGCCAGTCATGGCTTACTGCCCGGTCGGCCAGGGCGGGCAACTGCTCAAGGACCCCACCTTGGGGCAGATCGCCGAACACCATGGCGCAACGCCGGCACAGATCGCCCTGGCCTGGCTGTTGCGTCAGGACAATGTCATTGCCATTCCCAAAGCCGTTCAGACTGAACATGTGCGCTTGAACGCCGAAGCGGCCAACCTGAAGCTCGCACCCCAGGATCTGGCGGCGCTGGACTTGATGTTCCCGCAACCTGAGGGCAAGCAGCGGTTGGCGATGGTCTGACACCTGGCACAGGGCTTGGGAGGCTCACCGGCTTGTTGCGAGCCGGTCTGTGGGAGCAAGGCTTGCCCGCGATGAAAACAACGCGGTCTCCTTGGGTAACGAGGCGTCTGTATCGCGGGCAAGCCTTGCTCCCACAGATCCGGAGACAAGATTTGGCGTGAGTACAACGGAATCTCAGAACAAGCCCATCTGCCCCCCCACCAGGGTCGAGAAATCATCATCCACAAACGGCAGGATCGCGTCCGCCACCGGTTGCAGCTGTTTGGTCACGTAATGGTCGTAATCGATCGGCGCGCTGCGGGTTTCCAGCGGCTCGGGGCCGGCGACCGTGATCACGTAGCTAATCCACCCGCCGTTCTGGTATTGCCGCGTACGGCCCTGGCGCTGGTTGAACTCGTCGGCCAGGCGGGCAGCCCGCACATGGGGCGGTACGTTGCGTTCGTAGTCTTCCAGAGGCCGGCGCAAGCGCTTGCGGTAGACCAGCCGATCATCGAACGCTCCGGCCAGGGTCTGCTGCACATAATCGCGCACATAATCCTGGTAAGGCTTGCGGTGGAAAATCCGCCCGTACAGCTCCTGCTGGAACTGCCGGGCCAGCGGCGACCAGTCGGTGCGCACGGTTTCCAGGCCCTTGTAGACGATCTCGTCGCTGCCGTCGGCGCGGGTTACCAATCCGGCATAGCGCTTCTTGCTGCCCTCTTCCGCGCCACGAATGGTGGGCATCAGAAAGCGTTTGAAATGGGTTTCGAACTGCAACTCCAGCGCACTCTCCAGCCCGAACTCGTCACGCACATGTTCGCGCCACCACTGATTGACGTATGCCACCAGTTCCTGGCCGATGGACGCTGCCTCTTGTTGACCGTGGGCCCGGCGCAGCCAGACGAACGTGGAGTCGGTATCACCGTAAATCACCACATGCCCCCGGGCTTCGACCAACTGCCGGGTGCGCTGCATGATCTGGTGGCCCCGCAGAGTAATGGATGACGCCAGCCGCGGATCGAAGAAACGACAACCGCTGGAGCCGAGCACGCCATAGAAGGCGTTCATGATGATTTTCAGGGCCTGGGACAGCGGTGCATTGTGTTCACGCTTGGCGGTTTCCCGGCCTTCGGCCACTCGCGCCACGATGGCCGGCAGGCAATGCCGCGTGCGGGAGAAACGTGCCCCGCGAAAACCTGGCACCGACTGGCTTTCGTCCGGGTGGCGCAGGCCCTCGATCAGGCCTACCGGGTCGATCAGGAAGGTGCGGATGATCGACGGATACAGGCTCTTGTAGTCCAGCACCAGCACCGACTCGTAGAGCCCCGGCTGGGAATCCATGACAAAACCACCCGGGCTGGCCTCGGGCGGGCGCTGGCCAAGGTTCGGCGCGACGAAACCCTGGCGGTGCATCAGCGGCATGTACAAGTGGGTGAAGGCCGCCACCGAACCACCGCTGCGGTCCGCCGGCAGACCGGTGACGCTGGCCCGCTCCAGCAGGAACTTGAGCAGCTCGGTCTTGGCGAAGATCCGTGTCACCAGCTCACAGTCCTTGAGGTTGTAACGGGCCAGGGCCGGTTTGTCCTCGGCAAACATGCGGTTGATCTCGTCCATGCGCTGGTACGGGTTGTCGATGGACTTACCCTCTCCCAGCAGCGTCTGGGCGACATTTTCCAGGCTGAACGAAGGGAAACTCCAAGTCGCCGAACGCAGCGACTCAATGCCGTCGATGATCAGCCGGCCTGCCGCCGAGGCGAAAAAGTGATTGTTGCGCGCGCCATGCTCGCGCCACTGCATCTCCTCCCCGCCTCGCCCCAGGCGCAGCGGCACGGCCAGGCGCCGGGCGTGCTCATGCAACACGCGCAAATCGAACTGCACCAGGTTCCAGCCAATGATCGCGTCGGGGTCGAAACGGTCAAACCAGTCGTTGAGTTTCTTGAGCAGCAACGTGCGCGATTCACAATACTCGAGCTGGAAATCCACGGCAGTATCGTCGCCATTGGGCGGGCCGAGCATATACACCTGATGTTCGCCGCAGCCTTCAAGGGCAATGGAGTACAAATCGCCTTGGGCGGTGGTTTCGATGTCCAGGGAGACCAGACGCAATGGCGGACGATAGTCGGGCGCCGGCTTCATCTGGGCGTCCAGCAGCAGGCCATCAGCGGCCTCGGTGCCACCGAACCAGACCGGCGCGGTGATGAAACGCTCCATCAGGTAGCGTTCCGGTGGACGGATGTCAGCTTCGAACACATCCACGCCGGCCCGACGCAAGGTGGTGTCCAGGCGCATCAGTTGGGCATGTTGCCGGCAATACAGGCCCAACACCGGGCGGTGCTCGAAATCCAGCAGGTCCAGGGGACGCAACTCAACGTCCTTCTCCCCTTGCAGCAAGGCTTCGACCTGACCGCGCTGAATCTGTGGCACGAACGCCACCGAAGACTGCATCGGCAGGCGCAGGCGACGGGGGCCGGCGTCGGTCGCCAGCCAGAATTCGACTTCGGTGCCAGCCGGGGTATCGCGCCAATGCCGGGTCAGGACGAAGCCCTGCTGTAAATCCACCGCTGCAACCTCGAATTTTGCGTAAGTTGCGATTCTACCTGTAGCGAGGGGATTTATCTGTGGGAGCAAGGCTTGCCCGCGATGAAGACGACGCGGTCTCCCAGGGAAACGAGGCGCCCGCATCGCGGGCAAGCCTTGCTCCCACCGTGGCGAAAAACCCCCTCGCTCCAACCGGGTATGGCCTCACTTCGGTGGTGAATTCACGGCCAATGACGCTTTTGGACGACTGACTGCCGCTTTACCGCTTGCTCTGCGCCGTTGGGTCTACGATTCTTAAACCACCCGTAAAAACAACACCTGAGGCTCTCCATGAAAACCGTCGCGCAGTTGCTCCGGATCAAAGACGAGAAAAACCAGCAAGTGCACACCATCTCACCGGACGACATGGTGCTGCAGGCCCTGATGCGCATGGCCGAGAAAAACGTCGGCGCCCTGCTGGTGGTGAAAAACGGTGAAGTACTGGGGATCATCAGTGAGCGCGACTACGCACGCAAAATGGTCTTGCATGGCCGCTCTTCCGTCGGCACGAAAGTGAGCGACATCATGGTATCGCCCGTGATCACGATAGACCCCCACCAGAATGTCGAAGCCTGCCTGAGCATCATGACCGAAAAGCATCTGCGGCATTTGCCGGTGGTAGAAAACGGCAAGCTTGTCGGTCTGCTGTCCATTGGTGACCTGGTCAAGGAAGCGATTGCCGAACAGGCGGATCTGATTCGACAACTGGAGCAATACATTCGCGGCGAATGACCCGCTCGGTCGGGTTGCTCAATCTCAACCGCCTTCTATATTGAAGGAGTTGTCCTGCCGAGCATCCCGATGGCCGATACCGACCGACTGATCATTTGCGAACATTGTGATGCGGTGTACGAGCCGATGGTGCTCGTTGCGCATCAGAAAGCCTCGTGCGTGCGATGTGGCGCGGTGATCCAGCGCTACAACGGCCTGACCATTGAACAGCGCCTGGCCTTGAGCGTGACGGCAGCGGTGTTGTGGGCCTTCGCCAACATCTATCCCGTGATGAGCATCCGTCTCCAGGGCCTGAGCAACAGCGCGACGCTGTGGGATTCCATCGTGGCACTGAGCCAGGGGCCCATCACCTTCATCGCCTTGGTGGCCGCGGTGGCGATCATCATCGCACCGGTCTTTCAGTTGGTTCTGCTGATCTGGGTGCTGGTCTATGCCCACGCCAACCAACGAGCGCCGGGGTTCAGCCTATGCATGCGCGGCCTGGAAACCCTGCGGCCCTGGAGCATGCTGGAGGTTTGCCTCTTGGGTGCGCTGGTGGCGGTGATCAAACTGGCCGGGCTGCTGGACGTGCTGCCGGGCATCGGCCTGTTTGCCCTGGCGGCCCTGAGCCTGCTGATGATCCGCATCGCCGGACGCGACGTGCGCGATTTGTGGGACGACCTATGAACCGTGAACCGTTGCCTCCCCCGCCCTTGGCCCGCGACCTGAACCTGTGCCTGTGCCACAGCTGTGGCCTGGCCTGTGACATGAGCGACGAACCCGAGACCTGCCCCCGCTGCGACGCCCCGTTGCATCGGCGCAAACCCGACACCCTCACCCGCACCTGGGCCTACATGCTGGCAGCGTTGGTGTTCTACATTCCGGCCAACCTGCTGCCGGTGATGAATACCCAGATGCTCGGGGATGGCGCCGACAGCACCATCATCAGCGGCGTCATCGAATTCTGGCAGGGCGGCGCCTGGGACATCGCCCTGATCATTTTCATCGCCAGCATCGCGGTACCAGGCATCAAGTTCGTGGTACTGACCTTGCTGCTGGTCACCGTGCAGCGGCGCAGCACCTGGGCCCAGCTTCAGCGGGCGAAACTGTATCGGCTGGTGGAAGTCATCGGCTACTGGTCGATGCTCGACGTGCTGGTCGTGGCGCTGGTAGCGGCCCTGGTGAAATTCCAGGCACTGAGCGATATCGAACCGCGACCGGGCATCCTGTTTTTTGGCCTCGTGGTGCTGTTCACCATGCTGTCGGCCATGAGCTTCGACCCGCGCCTGATCTGGGACACCCCACCATCCGAGGAGGCCATGGATGAAGTCGCAAGCCACTGACGGGCAGCAACCGGCACCCGGTCGCGCCCACGTCACCCGCCGCCGTTGGACGGTGTCGCTGGTATGGATAGTGCCGATCATCGCGGTGCTGGTAGGGTTGTCCCTGGTGGTCAACAACTGGCTGCAGGAAGGTCCGACCATCACCATCACCTTCAAGACCGGCCAGGGCCTGACCGCCAACAAGACGCCGGTCAAATATCGCAACGTGGTCATCGGCCAGGTCACCGACGTGCAGTTGAGCGACGACCAGAAGAACGTCACCGCCACGGTCAAGCTGGCCAAGACGGCGGATACCTTCACGCACGAGGACTCGGTGTTCTGGGTCGTACGGCCGCGCATCGGAGCCGGCGGCATTTCCGGGATCGATACCCTGCTGTCGGGGGATTTCATCGGGGCCGACGCCGGTCAATCGAAAGTTCGTGCCAAGTCTTTTACCGGCCTGGAAGCCCCGCCACCGATCACCTACGGTGAACCGGGCAAGCGCTTCACCCTGCATTCCCAAGACCTCGGTTCTCTGGACATCGGCTCGCCGGTGTACCTGCGCAAGATCCCGGTGGGCCAGGTGGTGTCCTATGCGCTGGACACCGATGGCAAAGGGGTCAACATCGACGTATTCGTCAATGCGCCCAACGATGTCCATGTCACCGAAAACACCCGGTTCTGGAACGTCAGCGGCGTGGACGTGAATGTCGGGGCCAACGGTTTTGCGGTCAAGACCGAATCACTCTCGGCGCTGCTGGTGGGCGGCATCGCGTTTCGGGCACCGGAATACAGCCCCAACGACACCCCGGCCAACGAGGACAAGACGTTCGAGCTGTTTGCCGACCAGCAGAGCGCCCTGGCCCCGCCGGACGGCAAGGCGCAATACCTGGCTTTACGTTTCGATCAGGCACTACGCGGCTTGCGGGTCGGAGCGCCGGTCGAATTCCTGGGCGTCGAAGTGGGCAGGGTTGTAGCCATCAACCTGGATTTCGATGAGAAGCAACGCAGCTTTCCGGTCAACGTCGGCGTGGTGATTTATCCCCAACGCCTGGGGAAAGCCCATGAGAAGCTGCTCAAGTCCCTCAATCACAACCCGGACGACGAAGCGGCCGGCGCTCGCCTGATCGGCAGTTTCGTCGAGCGCGGCCTGCGTGCCCAGGCCCGCAGCGGCAACCTGCTGACCGGGCAGTTGTACATCTCGCTGGACTTCTACCCCAAGGCCGAAAAAGTCGCTTTCGATGCCAACGCCCGCCCCGTCCGTATACCGACCATCCCGGGCAGCCTCCAGCAACTGCAAGAACAACTGCAGGTAATGGTCGAGCGGATCAACAAACTGCCTCTGGAAAGTGTGGCCAGCAACTTGAACGGCAACCTGGTGGAATTGCGCAAAGGCCTGGCCCAGTTCAACAGCAAGACCTTGCCAAGCGTGCAAAACACCTTGCAGGACGTAAGCAAGACCCTGCAATCAGCCAACTCCACCCTCGCCGAAGATTCGCCGCAACGCGAACAACTGACCCAGACCCTGGATGATCTTGGGCGTATGTCGCGTTCGCTGCGTGAGCTGTCCGACTACCTGAGCCGCCATCCCGAATCACTGCTTCGCGGCCGTCCCAAGGATGCACCGGCGCAGAACCTCACATTGCCGGTGAAAGAATGACCACAGGAGCACGCCCCATGCCGCCGATGCTGAAACTTACCCTGGTTGCCTTGGCGCTGCTGCTTGCCGCCTGCCGCGGCGACCCGATTCAGTACCACACTCTCAGCCCCGCCCAACCGGCCGGCCAGCCACGCACGAACGTGGACATCCAGCTCGAGCAGGTGAGCGTTCCGCCTCAAGTGGACCGCGCGCAAATGGTCATTCGCCAAGGCAACAGCGGGCTGGCGATTCTGGAAACGCAATGGTGGGGCGCCAGTCTGGCCGATGAACTGCACAGCAGCCTGGACGAACAACTGAGCAACCCCGGCGCACCGAAGTTATTGCTACGGGTGGATGTGCAGCGCTTTGATTCGATCCCGGGCCAATATGCCCGCATGGACGTGCAATGGCGCCTGCGCGACCTGGGCAACGAAGCCCGTACCCTGACTTGTCGTAACAGCCTGCAAACGCCGGCGGGAAGCAGCATCGACGAACTGGTGACGGCTCATCAGCAAAATGTCCGGCAGCTTGTCGGCCTCGTTGAGCAAGCTGCCGCCCGAAACGCGTGCCCTTGACCAGGGGCTTGCGCTCCTTTTGAACGTTCGCGCCAGGAAAGCTCGCAGCCTCGTTGCACTCGTCAGCTCCTACGCAGCTCCTACACAGGCCAGTGCAGCGACAGCACCGGCGCAATGCGTGGATGGCGGTCGATGCGCTCCAGTAGTTCGTAGAATGGCGGCCGGGCGTTTAGCATGGCCTGCCGCGTGTCTTCCCACTTCGTGACCACTGCCGCCAGGATATCCAGTGCGCCCGGCTCGGCACCGCTGAGAAAAGGGCGAGCCGCAAACTGGTCGGCAAACAGCGCCCAGTTTCGATATAGCCGCTGCCGGGTGCCCGCTACCAATTGCTGCCGGGTCGCTTCATCCGCATCGACCAGCCAGCGCTCTGGAAAATCGATGATGCCGATGGGCGTGTAGCAATTGGCGACGATATAGACCAAGCCCCGTATGGCTTGAGCACGTTGGGCGGGATCTTCCGGCAGCAACTTCGATTCGGGGAAAACCAGGCCGAGGTGAATCAGAATTGCCGCAGCCTCGGTCAGCACCGAACCGTCCGGTAACTGCAAGGTCGGGACCTGTATTTGAGGATTTAACATTTTGAGTTCTTTCGCCGCCTCGTTGTCTTCGGTCGAATAGGCATCGACGCGGCGATAGGGCACGCCACACAGGCACAGGGCGATCTCCACAGCCGAGGAGCCCGATTGCCCGTAGCCGAATAACTGATACATGAACTTGCCTCCTGCGTTGGGATAGCCGGTAGAACTCGCACGCACGCCAGTGTTCCACCCGCTAGACGACACGCACACTCCCTGGAAGCAGGCCTGCTGGCGATACCGGTGGATCAGTCAACATCGATATTGGCTGATAGCAATCCAGCCAGTTATCACCGCCGTCGATATTCACCATCAGGCCAATGAAGTTCTCTTGATTGGCGCCCCGGACAACAATGGCTCCACACCAACCCACTGCACCCCCGGAGCACACCATCATGAAACGTCAAATCATCCTCAGCCTCGCTTTCTCGGTACTGGCAGCCAACGCATTCGCCGCCACCTCCCATCCAGTCGTTGCCGAAGGCGGCTCTGATCGTTTGATCCAGAACCGCGTCGCGTGCCGAAGGTGGTTCCGATCGTCTGATCCAGAACCGCGTTGCCGAAGGCGGCTCTGATCGTCTGATCCAGAACCGCGTCGCCGAAGGTGGTTCCGATCGTCTGATCCAGAACCGCGTTGCCGAAGGTGGTTCCGATCGTCTGATCCAGAACCGCGTTGCCGAAGGTGGCTCTGATCGTCTGCTCCAGAACCGTGTTGCCGAAGGTGGTTCCGATCGCCTGATCCAGAACCGCGTTGCCGAAGGTGGCTCTGATCGCCTGCTCCAGAACCGCGTTGCCGAAGGTGGTTCCGATCGTCTGCAACAGAACCGCGTTGCCGAAGGTGGCTCTGATCGTCTGCTCCAGAACCGTGTTGCCGAAGGTGGCTCTGATCGCGTAACCCAGAACCGCGTATGAGCTGTTCAACCCACATGCCTGACGAAGGCCCCCATGACGTTCAACGCTATGTGTGGCGAAGGAGCTCCCTCGCCACCGTGCATCAAACACCTCTGGCCCCTGACGCATCACAATGAAAGCCCGGCCTTATTCGCCGGGCTTTTTCGTCACCCGCCCATTGCCTAGCGTCCCGCAGCCCGCGTCATGCAACGCCGATAGCGCTCATCCACCCGCTTGGCGAACCACGCCGTGGTCAGCTTGCGCGTAATCTTCGGGCTTTTGAGCACGATTCCCGGCAATACCTCCCGCGGCAACCGTTTACCCTCAGCTTTCTCAGCCAATTCGAACACCCGCTTGTACAGTTTGCTGTCCTCGAATGCCAGGCTATCGCCCTGCTCCAACTGGTCGCGAATGGTCGGGTTGCGCATCCCCAGTGACCGGCCCAAGGTGCGCACCGCCAACTCGGTGCTGCCTGGCATGATGGAATCATGCAAGATCAAATCGCCGTCGAGGGCCAGGGGAATGCCTGAGGCACGACTCACTGCATGCTGGAATGCCGCGTTGCGGCTGGCGTACCACCCGGCATTGAAATCGGCGAAACGATACAGCGGTTCGGTGTAGCTCACCGGATACCCCAACAGATGCGCAATACCGAAATACATCCCGCCGCGACGACTGAACACCTCTCGACGAATCGACCCCTCCACCGCATAGGGATAATCCCGGGCATTGGCCTGGGCAAACGCGATGCTGACCTGCATCGGCCCACCGGTGTGCACAGGATTGAAACTGCCGAACAGCGTCTTACCCAAAGGCACCATGCCAATGAAGTCATCGAAAATCGCACTCAACTCCTTCTCGCTGCGCGCAGCATTGAGCCGATCACTGTAGCTTTTGCCATTGGGCGAACGCACCTGGAGCGCGCCACTGATCAACAGACCCGGAATGTGCATCTTTGCCGCCCGACGATCGATTTCCTGCCGGGCGATCTTGCCCAACCCCGGCACCGCCGGATCAGCCTGGAATGTCGATTCCTGTTCAGTCACCGCCAGGACAGAACAGATATTCTGCGTCGTGGGTGAGATTTGCTGAGCGGCAAAAGCCACGTAGATATCCGTCGCCCAGCCTTCGCGATCGACGGTCTTGGCCGGCAGCAATCGCACGATCTGCGCCTTGACCTCGGCAGGTTGACGCTCAGGCTCCTGCGCCTGGCGGGTGCCGCAACCGGCCAGGGCCAGCAACGCGGTGAGACTTATCATCAAACGATTGAGTTGCATGTTGCTCCATCAAGTCTGTTATTGCGCAGCAACCATACGATCAAAAGCAGACATGGGCTATGTCCCGTTCATCTGGGCAACAAAATAGTCCGGGAACAACACGGGTTCGACCGCCACCAGAATCCTCCCGGCGAAGCACGCATTATGGGAGCAGGGTTGCCCGCGATGGAGGAGGCAGAGCCAGCAGTGATGCAAGCTGAGCCGCCGCTATCGCGAGCAGGCTCGCTCCCACATAGGGCGCTGCGGTGAAGATGATTTTGTGCCCGACATTGATCAACTGTGGGAGCGAGCTTGCTCGCGATGACGGTGGCACATCCAGCAGTGATGCAAGCTGAGCCGCCGCTTTCGCGAGCAAGCTCAGCTCCCACAGAAAAGGCAGTTCGACTTCAGATCCCGCTTAACGCCAGATCCATCGCAAAGTAGGTGAAGATCAGGTCCGCACCGGCGCGTTTTATCGCGCCAAGACTTTCGCGCACTACGCGGGCTTCGTCGATGGCGCCGGCCTGGGCGGCGAACTTGATCATCGCGTACTCGCCGCTGACCTGATAGGCCGACAGGGGCAGGTTCGAAGCCTGGCGAATGTCGCGGATGATATCCAGGTACGCACCGGCAGGTTTGACCATCAGTGCATCGGCCCCTTCCTGCTCATCGAGCAAGGATTCGCGCAGGGCTTCGCGGCGGTTCATCGGGTTCATCTGGTAGCTTTTGCGGTCGCCTTTCAAAGCACTGCCGCCCGCCTCGCGGAACGGGCCGTAGAGCGCAGACGCGAACTTGGTTGAATAGGCCATGATTGCCGTCTGGCTGAAACCGGCGTCGTCCAGGGCTTGGCGAATGGCCTGGACCTGCCCATCCATGGCGGCGGACGGCGCGATCACATCGGCCCCGGCACGGGCCGCCGCCACAGCCTGTTTACCCAGGTTGAGCAAGGTCCGGTCATTGTCCACCTCATGCCCATGAAGCACCCCGCAATGGCCGTGATCGGTGTACTCGCAAAAACAGGTGTCAGACATCACGATCATTTCCGGTACCGCGTCCTTGCAGATCCCGGCCATGCGCGACACCAGGCCGCGCTCGTTCCAGGTGTCGCTGCCATCGCTGTCCAGGTGGTGGGACACGCCAAAGGTCATCACTGACTTGATGCCGGCACGGGCATAGCGCTCGATCTCACCGGCCAGTTTCGATTCAGGAATGCGCGCCACGCCCGGCATGCTCTTGATCGGCACAAAGTCATCGATTTCTTCTTCGACGAAAATCGGCAGCACCAGGTCGTTCAGGGTGAACTCGGTTTCCTGGAACAGGCTGCGCAGGCTCGCATTGCGACGCAGGCGACGTGGACGTGCTTCGGGGAACTGACTAGACATGGGACTCCTGGAAAATGGCTGTTCGATCGCAGGGGACAAAGCTTATGCCCTCACCGTCCTTGGGCACAAACGCCGACCGGAAAACAGAGTTTTACCGGCCGGGCAATAATCGGCTTACAAGGTCAGCGAGCCATTGATACAGGTCACCACCGCACCACCAATCCAGACGTCCTCGCCCACCTGTTCAACATGAATCCGCCCCGCCCGGCCCATGGTCAAGCCCTGGCTGACCACATAGCGCGACGGAGCCAGTCCCTTGGCCAACATCCACTGGGCCAGCCCGGCGTTCAGGCTGCCGGTGGCAGGATCCTCCGGCATGCCGTCGCCGGCAATGAAACCGCGCACCTCGAATTGCGCCTCCTCGCCATCCGCGGTCGGGTCCCAAGGTGCGATGACACCCACAGCCAGATCCCGCAACTGATGGTAATCGGGCGTGAGCGTCAGCACCTGCTGGCGGTCCTTGAGCATCAAGGCCAGCCAACCGGCGCCGTTATCAACCCACTGCGCCTCGACAATCGCCTCGGCCTGCAACCCCAGCCCCTTGCGCACTCGCTCAAGCACTTCGGCCTCTAGCGGACCAGACTTGAGCAACGGCGGCGCCTGAAAAGCCAAGCCGAAATCGCTGCGGCGAATTCTTACCAGGCCAACGCCACATTCCTGCACGATCTGCGGCCCTTTCGGCACGCCTCCGGCCTCCAACCAGGCATGACAACTGCCCAGAGTCGGATGGCCGGCAAACGGCAGTTCAGTTGAGGTGGTGAAGATGCGTACCCGGTAATCCGCCTCCGGATGCTGCGGCGCCAGCAGAAAAGTGGTTTCGCTGAGGTTGGTCCAGTTGGCAAAAGCGGCCATGCGCTCGTCACTGATCTCGTCTGCCCCGAGCACCACCGCCAGCGCATTACCTTTGAGCGGCACTTCACTGAACACATCCAATTGCTTGAAATTGAAACAGCTCGTCATCGGTTCACTCATGCCGGAATTTTCAACCCGCGTGCCACTGCCGGCCGCGCCAGGAAACGCTCCAACACCCGCGTAACATTCGGGAAATTCTGGATACCCACCAGATCCCCTGCTTCATAAAAACCGATCAGGTTGCGCACCCAGGGAAACGTGGCGATATCGGCGATGGTGTAGCGCTCGCCCATGATCCAGTCCCGGCCTTCAAGACGCCCCTCAAGCACCTTGAGCAGACGCTTGCTTTCCTCGACGTAACGGTCACGAGGTCGCTTGTCTTCGTAGTCCTTGCCCGCGAACTTGTTGAAGAAACCCAACTGCCCGAACATCGGCCCGATCACGCCCATCTGGAACATCAGCCATTGGATCGTCTCGTAGCGCGCCGCCGACTCCTGGGCCAGCAACTGCCCGCTCTTGTCCGCCAGATAAATCAGAATCGCCCCCGACTCGAACAACGCCAACGGCTGATCCCCCGGCCCATGAGGGTCGAGAATCGCCGGGATCTTGTTGTTGGGGTTCAGGGAGAGGAACTCGGGAGACAGTTGGTCGTTGCTGGCGAAATCCACTTTGTGGGGTTCGTAGGGCAGACCGATTTCTTCCAGCATGATCGAGACTTTTACGCCGTTGGGGGTCGGCAAGGAGTAGAGCTGGATCCACTCCGGGTATTGGGCGGGCCATTTTTGGGTGATGGGGAATGGGGTTAGGTTGGGCATGAGGCGAATTCCCAGTATTAGCTAGAGAGAGCTGAAGCATAAATCAGATCATGGGAATTTTGGATCCCAAGTCATGATCCTCCGGTAAAGGATTGCAGCCAGCGCCGATAATATTCGGCCTGTTCCTGGATATCGTTGGTTAAATTTTGATCCTCATACTTAAAAATATTTACTATATCTCCTTTGTCCGCCGGTTCCCCCCAACGAACTTCATATGCAACTATTCCAGAAGACATCTGCGAAGACATCCGTGACGTATGCACGTTAACCTTAGCACCCTTACACAAAAATTTAACATTAGGGAAATCCGCTCTAACCTGTCCTAAACAGATGTAATAATCCAAGCCGGTGTAGATTCGGGCCTCTTCACCAGGCATCTTAACTTTCATTTCAATAGTTCCTCGCGCACATTCAAACAACGCACTCGTCACAATTCCGTCAATTTCAACTGCCACTAACACTTCCCGCGCGTCCATATTCACCACCTATCAAAATTAGGTATAGAGTACCCCACGTACGACCCGTCATCATTTACAGGAGTTGCCCCTACTATATCCTTTCTGTCAACTCCACCGGGCACAGCTATCTCCACTTCTTTTCGATGTGGCGACAACAAACCGAGCTTCTTATTAACGTCAATACCTCGGACATTTTTGAGGACATACACATACCCTGATTGAAATCCAAAGCTTGTCGCAAACTCTATCGCCTCCGACTCTGAGACACTTGTACTAATATAAATACTAGGCGGATTTCGATTATCCTTGGCATGCCGATATAGATCTGTACTAAAGCCTAACGGCTCGAAACCTACGTCAAAAATCTCCCAAGGTTCCCTTGTATCACCTCGATACGTATAGGTATTTTGGGGCTTGGTTTGAGGGAGCGTAGGCTCACCCTCATCCACCCCAACCTTACCCGCCGGATCCCGCTCCCCAACCGCCGACCTGCACCCACCCTTCCCCGGACAATCCACCAACCCCAACGGATCCACCCACCCCGTCGGGTTCAGGGTGTAGCGATACCCGTTGAGGCCACCCGCCAGTTTGCTCGGGTCGGGCGTCAGGTAGCGGCCGGTTTCGGGATTGTAGTAGCGGTGCCGGTTGTAGTGCAGGCCGCTTTCCGGGTCGAAGTATTGGCCCTGGAAGCGCAGCGGTTGGTCCAGCTGTTCGCCGCCGCCGTGCTGGATCTCGCGGACTTGGCCGTAGCCGTTGTAGCGCGCCGACCAGACGATGGTGCCGCCGTAGTTAGTCAGTTCCTGGGGTGTGCCCAGGTGGTCGAGGTGGTAGTAGAACGGGCAGGCGTTCGGGCCTTTGCCGTCGAGCAGGGCCAGTGGGCGGAAGGTGCCCGGTTCGTAGACGTAGCTGCGATGGTGGCGCGGGCTGCTTTCGGCGACGACCTGGTCGCCTTGCCAGAAAAACTCTGTGGTCAAGCCGTCCACGGTCTTGCTGATGCGTCGGCCGAAGGCGTCGTAGCGGTAGGATGTTTCGCGTCCGTCCGCCGTGGTGACGCCGATCAGCCGGTGTTGGCTGTCGTAGCGGTATTCGCTGACGAGGCACTGGGCCTTGCCGCGCCGTTCGCGGATCAGGTTGCCGAAGGCGTCGTAGTCGTAGTGACGGTCACCCTCCATCAGCAGGCGGTTGCCCTTGAGGGTGGTCGGGCCGGGGCGGTCCTGCATCAGCAGGTTGCCGGCCGGGTCGTGGGCGAAGTGCTCCGGCGGCTCGCTGTGGGAATAGTCGATGCCGATCAGGCGATCCAGCGGGTCGTACTGGTAATGGCGGCGATTGCGGTTGTCGGAAATGGACTGCAGATTGCCGTTGGCGCTGTAGGCATAGTCGCGCCAGAACAGTTGCTGCTGGTGCTACCACACCGTCTGGGCCTTGAGCCGGCCCTGTTCGTCGTAGGCGTACTGGCTGAGCAGCAGGCCTTGCTGGCGCTGCACTTCGCGACCGCCACGGATCTGGTGCCCGGTCAGGCGCGAGCCGTTCAGGTCGATGGCCGTCAGCGCGCCACCCCGGGCGTGGTGGTAGTCGAGCTGGCTGTTGTCCGGCAGACGCAGGTGGTTGAGGCGCCCGCAGGCGTCGTAGCGATAACGCAGGGTGCCCCAGCCCTGGTGTTCGCTGATCAGCCGGTCCTGGGCGTCGTATTCGAAGGCCAGCGGGTGATCGCTGCCGTCGTTGACGTGGACCAGCCGGCCCAGCCCGTCGTAGCGGTATTCGATGGTCTGGCCGTCGGGCAGGGTCTTGAGCAGCAGCCGCCCGGCCGCATCGCGCTGGTAGCGGGTGACCCATTGGGCGCCGTCCGCGCCGTGCTCGGTTTTCTCCAGCAGGTGGCCGTTGAGGTCGTAGGCGTAGGCGGTGCGTTGCCCGTCAAAGCCGATCTGCTGTCGGATCAATCCGCCAGGCGTGTAGTCCAGCTGATATTTTTCGCCGGATTCGTTTTCGATCTCAGTCAGCAACAGCCGCGCCGAGTCGTAGCGATACTTCAGTTCGCTGCCGTCGGGATTGAGGCGGCGGCTGATCAGGTGCAGGTCATCGGCGTATTCATAACGGGTGGTCCGCCCCAGCTCATCGCGCTCGGCGGTGACCTTGCCGTAGGCGTTGTAGCACCAGGCGCGGGTCGAGCCATTCGGCAAGGTGGTTTCGAGCAGACGACCCACCGCGTCCCATCGGTAGTGCGTGACGGCGCCGTGTGGGTCCTGGCGGGTCAGCAAACGCCCCAGGGCGTCGTAGGAAAAACACCGCTGCCCGCCGTCCGGCAGGGTTTCTTCTGTCAGTTGGCCCAACTGATTGCGGGTCAACCGGTGTTCGCCACCGTCCGGGTAACGGATCGTCCGCAGTTGCCCTTGGGCGTCGTAGTCATAAGCGGTGCGTTGTTGATCCGGGTCGATGACCTCGATCACATCGCCCTGGGCGTTGCGCCGGTAGGTCCACACGGCTTTGCCGCGCGAGCGGGCGTGCAGGAAACCGTTGCGGTATTCGTAGGACGTGGGCTCATCGTCCGGTGGAATCAGCGCCACCAGCCGTCCGGCTTCGTCGTAGCGGTATTCGGTGACGGCACCCAGCGGGTCCTGTTCGGCGATCAGCCGGCCCTGTGGGTCATAGGCCTTGAGGTGCTCGCCGCCATCAGGCTCGACCTTGCGCACCAGCCGCGCCCGCTCGTCGTGGACGTACACCTCCTGGCTGCCATCCAGATGCTGGACCGTGACCTGCCCGTCCTCGCCCCAGGTGTAGCGGCTGTCCATCTGCGCAAACGAGGCCCAGTGCCGCACGCAGCGCGCCGCTTTGCCGATGCCTTCCCATTCCCAGAAAAAACTCGCGCCGCCGGCCAGTTGCCGCTGGAGGATGACGTGCTGGTCGTCGTAGTCGTAGCGTTCGCTTTCGCCGGCGGCGTTGGTCGCTTCGATCAGTCGGAAACGTCCGTCGTAACGGTAGGAGACCAGCGTCTGTTCGGTGCGCCAGGCCTCATCAAGGGTTAGGGCCGGGTGAAAGCGCTGATAATCGATGGCGACCAGGTGACGCTGTTCGTAACGCAGGCGCAGGGCACGCCCGGCGCCGTTGTCCAGGCGGCTGATGGCGCCGTGGATGTTGCGCTGGACCGTCAGGCGGTTGGCGTAGCGGTCGCTGAGGGCGGTCAGATGGCCGTCGCGAAAGTGCAGGAACGGGGCGTTTTCCCCGGGTTGGGCGATGATCAGTTCGTCCGGCTCGATCCCGAGGTAAATGGCTGCCCGGGCCAGGCTGTTGTGGATCGCCGGGCGCTGCTCGGTGGGCAGCGGAAAAGGCGTACGGCGGTTTTCCTGGTCGAGCCAGATGACCTGCTCGCCCTCAAGCAACAAACGATGCGCCAGGGCATGGCTCCAGCCACGGCCCAGGCCGACGTCCAGGTCCACCGCGCTGGTGCGGTACAAACGGGTGAAGACAAACGGCAAGCAGCCATCGAGGGTGCCGTCGTCCAGGGTCAGCAGTTCCTCGCCGGTGACCATCGACACCGGGCAGCCGCTGGTTTGGGTCAGGGCTGCGGTGTCGGCGCTGTCACCGTTGGGATTTTTCGATTGGGCCGGGGCGTCGTCGCGGGGTTCGAACTGGCTAAGGCGTGTGGAACCCTGGGATTTTTCCCGCGCCACAGCGGCCGGGTTACTGACGGACAATGGTGCAGAGTGTTCGGGGGTGATGTGCAAAGGGCCAACAGGCGTCGGTTTTAAAGGCCCGCGCTGGCTGACCACCAACGGTTTGAGCACATCGGCATGCTGATTGAGCCGGCCGGGGGTGAGGTGGCCCAATCTCAGGCTCGACGCCAGCAACCACTCCCGGGCACGCTCCGAGCGGAGCCGGCCCAGCACTTTGCCGCTCATGCGCACACCCAGGCCCAGCCCCCCGGTCAAACGCATCAGCAGGAAATTGATCAGCACCGAGGCGCGCATCTCGCCCACGACTTCAGCGGCGTACTGAGGCGGCAACATTCGCAGCCAACTGGCGAACGCCGCCATATGCACGAAGAGCAACGGCTCGTCGCTCAACACCATCAACCCTTTGGCGATCGCATCCGAAGAAGCTTTGAGCAGTTGTTCAAGCTCGACCTGGGTCAAGTATTCCAGCAGTTTTTCGCTATTGACCTGCAAGTCCGCCAGCAGCTCGAAGACCTGTTTGACGTCATCCCACAGTTGATGCAGGGCGTTTGTGAAACCGCGCCAATCGGCTTGCTGCAATACGTCGTAGCGCTCGAGAAATCCGCTGTCGGAAAACGCCGCCCACAGCGGTTGAAATTCGTTTTCCCACTCCGCTTTCAGCCAACCTTCGAGTTCGCCGATCACGTCTTGGTAAGAGGCAAAAAGTGCCCGGGTATGGTCCGCCGTCACGTTTGGAAAAAAGCTGATGCGATAACGCTGCCCGCGCCAACACTTGGGGATTTCCAGGATGCCGCTGGGGCCGATCATGTGATGGACCGGCTCGCCGAAGGTTTCCTTCCCCGGCTCGCCCCCGGTGACCGGCTCCAGCATCACCGGCGTGTCGCCGATCGGGACGAAGCGCGCCGCCTGGAACATGTGCACCAGCGTCAGCGGACCGCCCGCCGGACAAGCGACGACCGTGGCGCTGACGGGTTGATCAAGGTCCTTCGGCGCCGCCAGGGACACTTCGTTGCCGACCTTGAACACCTGCTCGATATCCAGCGCCCAGCCGGCCCAAAAGCTTTCAGCCCAGCTGTCGTAGTCGTTCAGACAAGTGCGGAAATCCGCCAGCACCGCTTCGACATTCGGCTGTTCGGGGTCCATGGCCGCAATCACCAGCGAGCCGATGACGTTATTCAAAGCCAAGAGTTTGTCGGGGGCGAACATGCGGGAATCTCGCGGTGCGGAAACGGACGCGAGACTTTGCCGAGGACGGCAGGAAAAATAAGTCAGAGGAGGAGACGGCAGGTGTAAGGCGATTCTTTAAATACAAAACCCAAATGAACGCGTCACGAAACTCGCACGCCCCATTCTTAAATCCGCAACATCCTGTCGCTAACATTCGCCCTACCTCCTGCCAGGAGGCCGTACAGTGCAGGGAATCGGTCGGTATCGAACCAAAGGGCGCCAGAAGACTCTGAGCAATGCCCCGAGAAATCGAAGCGGCGTCACGACAAGGAAAACACCTGAAGCCAAAAACTCTGTGGTGCCCGGGTTTGTCAGCCTGATGAGAGAGAGCCGAAGAATATTATTCGATGATGAACCCACTGAAATTCGCCAAACGCTTCAAGCGCCGACCGTGGCTGATGTTACCTACGCTGCTTGTTGCTTGTGGCCTGGGGCTGTTGCTGGAATCGAGCGTCAGTCGCGCCCAACCGGCCGACGGCATCCAGACCTTGGTGTTCCTGCGCCACGCCGAGAAACCCGCCGGCGGCCTGGGTCAGCTCAACTGCCAGGGTCTTAATCGCGCCATCGACCTGGCCACCCTGCTCCCGGAGAAATTCGGCAAGGCCGACTATGTGTTTGCGGCCAACCCTACGCGCAACGTCGAAGAGGGTGAGCTGGACAACTCCTACAGCTACATCCGCCCACTGATGACCATCAGCCCCAGTGCCATCAAGCTCGGGCTGCCGGTGAACATCGAGTATTCAGCCAATGACACCAGCGACCTGGCGGACGAACTGCTGGACGACAAGTACCACGACTCGATCATCTACACGGCCTGGTCGCACGGCTATCTGCCGGAGCTGATCAACGAGGTCGCCAGCGACGCGATGGGCAAGAAGCAGACGATTACCGATGACTGGGAATCGGGGGATTTCGATTCGCTGTACGTGCTGACCCTGACGTGGCACAACGGCAAGGCCAGTCTCACCAGCCAGAACTACAAGCAAGGCCTGGACAACGGGCAGGAAACTTGTCCGACATAGACTGCTGTGTCTGGAAAGAAGCGATCATCCTTTGCGGGCCGCTCGCTCTCGCAGATATTCCAGCACCGCGCCCTGCTCACCCGCGAATTCGATCCGCCCGCCCTTCTTCTCGCGCTGGAACACATACATCGGGTCGTAGTATTCACGCAACAGGCCTTCGATCCAGCCGCGATGCAAGTCGACGGCGCCGCTGGAAGCCTGCTCGACCAGGGCAGCTTCCATGATCTGAAGCAAACGTCGATGGCGGTCGCCCCCCAGGCGTTTGTGGATGTTGTTGAGGCTGCCCAACAACCGTTCGCAAAACAGCGAGAACCCTTCATCGCCATGCACAGCGACAAATTCGCCGCACAGGTTGATGACGTAATCGCGCAGGATCCGCTCGACCCGTCGCTCCAGGCTGTCCTCAAGCCAGACCATCGGTACCTGTTGCATGCGCTGGTACAAAGGCAGTGGCAAGGCGCAACTGCCGACCATGCGGCTTTCATCTTCCAGCACGAATTGCTCGATACCGGCGGCACGTTTTTTCAGCACATCCACCGCCAGCAGGTTCTCGAAATCGATATTGGAAGGCTGCCCGGTGGCGCGCTTGCCGAAGCTCGAGCCGCGATGGTTGGCGTAGCCCTCCAGATCCAGGCTGTTGCCCAGTTGAGTCAACACTTCTGTCTTGCCGGTGCCGGTCATGCCGCCCAGTAACACCAGGTCGCATTGGGCAACCGCTTGCTCGACGGTGTCGAGCAAGAATGTACGCATGGCCTTGTAGCCACCGCCGACCCTGGGATAGTCAATACCCGCCTCGTCCTTGAGCCACTGCTGGACAATCTGTGACCGCAAGCCCCCCCTGAAACAATACAACACGCCGTCAGGATGGGTCGTTGCGAACTCGGCCCAGGCCTGGATGCGTTGCGCCTTGGTATCGCCGGACACCAATTGATGCCCGAGGACAATGGCCGCCTGCTGGCCCTGCTGCTTGTAGCAGGTGCCGATCCGTTGCCGTTCGATGTCGGTCATCAACGGCAGATTGACTACGCCGGGGAATGCACCCTTGAGAAATTCGACGGGGGCACGGGTGTCCATCATCGGCCGGTCATTGAGAAAAATGTCGCGGTAATCGGTGAGGTCGTTGGCCATCAAGACACCTCGACCGCACAGGTCTGTCGCTCGACCAGTTCACCGATCGGCTCCAGTGCAAGCCCCAGTTGCGCGGCCACCGCCAGAAACGCTTCGTTGCCCTCGGGCGTGACAGCGATCAGCAGGCCACCGCTGGTCTGCGGGTCGCACAGCACTCGCTTGTGCAGTTCCTGCAGACGCCCGACCTTGCTGGCGTAGCTGTCGTAGTTGCGCAACGTACCGCCCGGCACGCAGCCCTGGTCAAGGTAATACTCGACGCCCGGCAGACGCGGCACCGCGTCGTAGCGGATACGTGCGGTCACCTGGCTGCCATCGGCCATTTCCACCAGATGCCCGAGCAGGCCGAAACCGGTGACGTCGGTCATCGCCGCCACGCCGTCGAGCTTGCCGAAGCGGCTGCCCGGTTTGTTGAGGGTACACATCCAGTCGCGGGCCAGGCCCACATCGGCAGCGCGCAGCTTGCCTTTCTTTTCCGCGGTGGTGAGGATGCCGATGCCCAAAGGCTTGGTCAGGTACAGGCGGCAACCGGCAGTGGCGGTGTCGTTGCGCTTCATATGACGCTTTTGCACCAGGCCCGTGACCGCCAGGCCGAAAATCGGCTCCGGCGCGTCGATCGAATGGCCGCCCGCCAGGGGAATGCCAGCCTCGTCACACACGGAACGACCGCCGCGAATCACTTCACGAGCGATTTCCGGGGCCAGCACATTGACCGGCCAGCCGAGAATCGCAATCGCCATCAACGGATCACCGCCCATGGCGTAGATGTCGCTGATGGCATTGGTGGCAGCGATGCGACCGAAATCAAAAGGATCGTCGACAATCGGCATGAAGAAATCGGTGGTGGAAACCACCCCACGCTCCTCGTCGATGGCGTACACCGCGGCGTCGTCACGGGAGGCATTGCCAACCCACAACTTGGGGTCAAGGTTCTGCGCACCGCTGCCGGCCAGGATCACTTCCAGCACCTGTGGCGAAATCTTGCAGCCGCAACCGGCGCCGTGGCTGTACTGGGTCAGGCGAATCGGCTCGCTCATGGGCATACCTCTCGTAAGTCAAGGGGGGCGATTCTAGCAGCAACGCCGCCGGTTCTGTGCCGACGCGAACCCATTGAATTTTCCCCCAGCAGAGGAATCACTAGAAGACCCGCCGAGCACTCATCTCAGGAGACCGCCGATGCCCCTCGCCCCTGCTGCCGACGACAGCACCGACCTTAAATATGGCCTCGACACGCTGTTTGGCCGCCAGACCAAAAGCGTCGATTGCCGCTACGAAGTCCAACGCCTGGATGACGGTGAACCGCCGTGGTTCGCCCTCCACGTACAGCCGCCACTGCCGGATGATCTGGAAAAAGCCCAGGTCGTGGTCTTCAGCACTGAAGGCCGGCATATCGGCGGTATTGTCCGGCTTGCCAAGCGCCTGGACGATGGCAGCCTGCAACTGGACGTCGAGCCCGACTGACCGTTCTCAGGCCTGCCGCGCACTGCTGCGATACATGAACACCAGCGCCAGTGCCAGGCAGGCCATTGCCAGTACCCGGTTCCCGGACAACGCCATAGCGGGGTTGCCCAACCAGCCGAAATTGTCGATCAGCATGCCCATGGCCAACTGCCCGAGGATCACCGCCACGGTCGCCACGGCGGTGCCGACCCTTGGCACCGCGCCGACCATGACCATCATGTACACCACGCCAAACAAGGCACCGCCAAGTTGCCATTTCGGCACGTCCAGCAAGCTGACGGCGTGAGCGGGTTCAAAAAACACGATCAGTAACCCGGTGATCACCGTCCCCACCACGAATGTCAGCAGACTGCTGCGCAGCACACCGACCGTCTGACCCAGGCGACCGTTGATGGCCGCCTGCACACTCAACACCGCACCGGCAACAACGACCAGCAGCAATAGCAGAAACAGATTCATGTTCAACCTCGGGCAATCAGGACAAGGGCTACGACAATCAGCGCCAAGGCGAGCCAGCGCTCGCCGTTGACCCGTTTGCGGGTTGCGCCGAACCAGCCGAAATGGTCGATCAGCACGCTTTTGCCCACTTGCCCGGAAAGGATTGCGACCATGGTCATGGCAATGCCGATGTGGGGCGTGGCAAGCGTCAGCACCACCACATAGATCGGCCCCAGGAAACCGCCGATCAATTGCCAGCGCGGCAACTCATTCAAGGCGGGGCCCTGCTGCGGGCCACTGAGCAGCAACAGCAGAAACAGAATCGCCGAACCGACGCCGAATATGCTCAGCGTCGCCCAGAGATGCCCCACTTGAACCCCCAATGGCCCCAGCAGACCGGCCTCGACCGACAGGCCCATGCCGGCCAGAATCACCAGGGGCAATAACAGCCAGCGCAAAAGCGCTCGGGGTTTGGAGGCAGCCGCCGGAGCGGCGGCGTTGAGTGAAGACGCTTGCATGATCAGAACCTGTGAGAAGAACAATGAGCGGGATTATCGGCTGGCGCAGCTGTGCGATAAATGGGAGCATCCCGACAACACTTTTGCGTAACTCGCACAGCGGAGCAGTCCATGCACGGTCTCAATGAACTCGGCTTCAAGGCCCTGCGATTGTTTGTCGCCGTGCTCGACCACGGCAGCTTCTCGGAGGTGGCCCGGCGCGAGGGCTTGGCGCCGTCGTCGATTTCCCGGCAAATCCAGTTGATGGAACAGGCCCTCAACCAGCAGTTGCTGTATCGACACACCCGCGCCGTTTCGCCCACCGAGGCGGGCCGCCTGCTGGGCCATCATGCACGCCTGTTGCTGGTGCAACTGGAAGAAGCCGAACAGGCGCTGCAGGAGCAACACAGTGAGCCGGCCGGACTGGTGCGGATCAATGCCCCGGTGGTGTTCGGCCAGCGCCATCTGACGCCTTGGCTGGGGTCATTGTGTGAGCGCTACCCGAAGCTGCAACTGGACATCCAGCAAACCGACAGCTACGTCGACCCACTGCAGGAAGGCGCGGACCTGCTGTTTCGCATCGGCCCGCTGCACGATTCAGGCATGCAGGCGCGAATCCTCGCCCCTCACCGCTTTCAGATCGCCGCCAGCCCCGCTTACCTGGCCCGTCACGGCACGCCGTTCGAACCAAAGGATCTGGCGAACCATCAGTGTCTGGCCTACAAGGGTGTGGCCGGCCAGCAGCGCTGGTTTTTCCGCCGTCCGGGTCAGGCCTGGACGCCCTACAGCGTCAAAGGGCCGATCACCGGCAACCACGCCGACACCCTGACCCAGGCGGCCGAACAAGGCCTGGGGCTGGTGATGTTTCCGTCGTGGCTGATCGGCGAAGCCGTGCGCAACGGCACCTTGGTGCCGGTATTGCGCGACTACGAAGCCTCCAACAGCCTTGAGCCCCAACAGATCGCCATTCTCTGGCCGGGCAGCCGACGTCTGTCGGTAAAAGTGCGTACCGTGATCGACTTTTTTCTGCAGTGCTTTGGCGAAGTGCCCTACTGGGATCGCTGAAACTGGAAGGTCGGTGCTAACGTGTCGGCCCGACGCCTGACAAGGACAACTCTGTGCTGCTGCTCAAATTATTGGTGATTCCCGCTTTCCTGCTGCTGATTTCCCTGGCCGGCAGGCGCTGGGGGCCGAGCGTGGCCGGTTGGCTGTCGGGGTTACCGGTGGTGGTGGGTCCGATTCTGTTGTTCCTGGCCCTGGAACAGGGCGAGGCATTTGCCGCTCAGTCGGCCACAGCGGCGCTGTCGGCCATGTTCGCAATGATTGCATTTTGCGTGGTGTACGCCCGGGTCGCCCAACATCGTGACTGGCCGTGGGCGCTGGGTATCGCGTTGGGCGTCTGGGCGCTGGTGGCGATGGTGCTGTCCTGGTTGCCGGCCTCGCTGCCGCTGTCGAGCGTGATCGCCATTGTTGCGTTACTGGCCGCGCCTTATCTGTTCCCGACGGTTCGACCGGTGATGACCGGTCCGGCGCCCAAATCCGACAAACTGCTGCTACGCATGGTCGCCGGCGCGCTGTTGACCCTCGCGGTGACGCTGCTGGCCAGCACCGTGGGTGAACGCTGGAGCGGGCTATTGGCGGTGTTCCCGGTGCTGGGCAGCGTCATGGCGGTGTTCTCCCAGCAAACCCGGGGCGCGGCCTTCACCGCCGCGTTGCTGCGGGCCACGGCCACCGGTATGTATTGCTTCACCGCGTTTTGCCTGACCCTGGCCCTCACCTTGCCGCTTGTCGGCATGCCGGCCTTTGTCGTGAGTGTCGCGGTGTCAGTGGTCATGCTGCTGGTGACCCGCCGCCTGCTGGTGCGCGCCTCTGCTCCACGCACAAATGATGTGGCGCACTCGTGACCGGCGCTGGAGCCGGTTGGACGCCCATGGGATGATCGCGCTCAAGCCCCCCCTCTGTGGAGCGTTTCAATGTCAATGGTAAGAAAACAAGCCACTGCCCTGGCGCTGACGGCCATCGCCTGCCTGATGGTGATGCCTGCTTATGCCGCACAGCCCAAAACCGGCGGCGCAGCCCCGGCACAAAAGGTGTCCCTGCTGAGTGGCCAGTTCAACTTCACCCTGCCCAAGGGGTTCACGGCGACACCGCTTCCGGCCGGCGACGCCGCCCAGGGCACGGCTGGGGCGAAGGGGACGATGTACAGCAATGCCACGAGCAAAACCGTGGTGATCACGGCTGAAAACACCATCATCGATGGCACGAATGTGAAGGACGATGACAGCACATTCCTTGATGCCACCATGGCCGACTTCGCCGTCCAGAAAACCAAGGCTCTGCCGGACGCCAAGATCCTGAGCGAGAAAAGCCTGACCCAAAAAGGCACCGGCCTGGGTCTGCGCCAGCTCGATACCCGCGCGACCCAAGGCGGTGGACCTACCCTCGATACCACCTTGCTGGGTGCTTCCGGCACGCGTATGGCCGTGGTACAGATCATTTCCCGGGCCAGCGACAAGGCCGGGCATGAGGCACTGGTGAAGCAGATCGTCGCGGGTCAGTGACCCGATAGACTGGGTTGTTTTCATCGCGAGCAAGCTCGCTCCCACATTTTTCCGAGCGGTGCTCAAATGCTGGATTGCCACCGGTCCTGTGGGAGCGAGCCTGCTCGCGATGGCGGTGGCACACTCAGGATCCCTGTCACTGATCAGGGATTAAGCCGCTCCAGCCAGGCGCGCAGATCCCGCACCTGCATGGCACTGACGCTGTGGCCAACGCCCGGATAGGCATGGAATTCGGGCTCCAAGGCCAGGGTCTTGAGAAAGCTGTCGGCCTCGGTGCCGTCATGGTACGGGATCACAGAATCCGCCGTACCATGACCGATGAACACCGCCAGCGTCCGACGCGACTCGTCGGGGGTCAGCTCGGCCCGCAGCACTGACAGCACCCGCCCGCCCAGCGCGGCAATGCCACCGACGGCCTCGGGATGGCGCAAGGCGACCTCGTAACTCATCATCGCGCCTTGGCTAAAACCGACCAGGTAGACGTTGCTCGCATCGGTCGGGTACTTGACCCGGGCCTTCTCGATGAAATCCAACAGCATCTGGCCGCTGGCTTTCAGGTCCGCCGTATCGCCGTCGTAGGCACCCTCGCCCTTCTTGGCAAACCATTGATACTGGCCCCGTTCCACGGTCTTGGGCGCTCGTACCGATAGGTAGTTGTAGTCACTGGGCAGTTCATCCTTGAGGTCGAACAGGTCTTGTTCGCTGCCGCCGGAGCCATGCAGGAAAATCACCAGCGGCCGGTTCCTGGCCTGCTCATCGGCGTGGGCCAGGTACTTGAGGGGCAAATCGGTGTGCAGCGCAGGCTGAGCCTGCACACCGCAAGACACGACCAACAGCAACAGGGCGAGCGCTTTGAACATCAGTCTTCCTCCATCATTCGATAGCCGCACGGCAACGAGCGTGCGCTGAGGTAGACAGCAGTTATCAGTCGTTGATCAATTTCCCCGCGCGAATCGGCTCTCGTCCGGCAACTTTCGCCTGCCAGATGCCAGGCTGGGTATAGCGCCCACGGTCCAGGGCAAACAACACGCCGCGGGTGCCGGCCCGTACAGTGGTGACCCGATCGTTCAACGGATCGACCACTTCGAACAATGGATCGCCCTGCTCCACCCACTCACCGGCCTCGCGCAGGAAGCTCACCACCCCATGATGCGGCGCAAACAGGTACTCAGTGCCTTCGAACGGAAAACCTTCACAACATTGCGCTGGCACGGGCGGCCAGTCCCCCCCGATGAAACCCTGCTCGGCCAGGAACCCGAGAATGGCTTCGCAATTGGCCTGGGCCTGATCCACCCGGGTGTCGCCCATGCTACCCAGTTCCAGCGTGGTCGCCAGGTTGGCCGGCGGGATCGCGGCCTCGGGGTAGGCCTTGGCCAGGCGTAGCCAGGGTGAGGAACAGGACTCGTCGAACGAACTGCCGCCAGAGTCTTCGCACAGCAACGCCACGCCCGCCTTCAACCGCGCGGCCAGGGAGCGCCACTGCGGCCAGTGTTGCGGCAAGGCGTACAAGTGAATCGCCGCCTCGAAGTCGCAATGCAGGTCCAGGGTGACATCGGCGTCGCAGGCATGGCGCAGCAGCAGGCGATGCAGGGCCTCGAGTTGTGAGGGCGGCGCCGGCAGATCATCCAGCACCTGAACCATGGTCTGGCGGATCAGCGTGATATTGGCGGCCGGGTCGTCGCCCAGGCGATCACCGATGCGGTGTGCCACCGGTGCGCTGAGTTCCACGAAAGAACGATTGAAGTTCTTGCCACTGCCCAGTTCGAAACGCCCCAGGTGAGCACTCTGCACATGCTGGTCCAGGCCGATGGGGTTGGCCACGGGCACCAGTTCGATCACGCCGTTGAGCAAGCCTTGGGTCTCAAGCTCGTTGAGTCGTTGCTTCAGTTCCCATGCCGTGCGCATGCCGGGCAATTCATCGGCGTGCAGGCTGGCCTGGATATACGCCTTGCGCGGACCGTGGCCGTAACGAAACACACTGAGCCGGCGCTCGGTGCCCAGGTGGCTCCATGGCAGGGGATGGTCGATACGTTGCATGAGGAACTCCCAATAACGGTATTTCGACGGGCGCCGGGGTAAAACACTCGCCCATGAAAAAGGTGGCCGACCGGGTCAACGGCGGGCCACCTTGGTTTCAGCGATTAATGCCCGTAGACATCAAAAGCGAAGTACTTGTCCTGCACTTTCTTGTACGTGCCGTTGGCACGGATTTCGGTGATGGCAGCGTTGAATTTTTCGGCCAGGGCCTTATCCCCCTTGCGCACAGCAATGCCGGCACCGCCACCGAAGTATTTGGCATCTTCATAGGTCGGGCCCACGAAGGCAAAACCTTTGCCGGCATCCGTTTTCAGGAAGCCGTCGTCGAGGTTGACCGAGTCGGCGAGCATGGCGTCGAGACGACCGGCGACCATGTCCAGGTTGGCTTCCTGCTGGGAACCGTAGCGCACCAGATTGATACCGGCGGGCACCAGCACCTCGGTGGCGAAACGGTCGTGGGTACTGGCGCGCAGTACACCGACTTTCTTGCCCTTGAGTTCGGTCAGCGGATCCTTGACGTCGCTGCCTTCCTTCATCACGAAACGCGCCGGGGTGTGGTAGTACTTGATGGTGAAGTCGACGTTCTTCTTACGGTCATCGGTGATGGTCATGGACGACAGGATCGCGTCGATTTTCTTCACTTTCAGCGCCGGAATCAGGCCGTCAAATTCCTGCTCGACCCAGGTGCACTTGACCTTCATCTGTTCGCACAGCGCGTCGCCGATATCAACATCGAAACCCGTCAGTTTGCCGTCGGGGGTTTTCATCGAGAAAGGGGGATATCCCGCTTCGATTCCGAGGCGGATCGGCTTGGCGTCTTCGGCCACGGCCGACAAGGACAACACGGACAGTGCCAGGGCACCAAACATTGCTAGTTTGTTCATTTTCGCTCCTGAGGCGCAGTTTTTTTATTAGCAGGTTATCGGCAGATGTTTAGGCAGCGTTCGGTCAATAAAACCGAAGTGGCCGGCAGTCTAGAGGGGCGCTCAGGAGGCGAATTGTGTTGAGGCGACAAATATTTATAGAAACAACCGGGTCACAGGGATTGCATCCTACTGGCTGGGAAGGATCAGCAATCGCAGCCGACTGCCGTGTCCAGCACACACTCCACTGCACCATTCAGGCGCAAGCCTTCGTCCAGCCAGCCCATGACACCGCCAATCATTTCCTTGACCGGATAACCCAGGGTCGCCAGACGCACTGCCGCTTTGTTCGCGCCGTTGCAGTGCGGGCCCGCGCAATAAACCACGAACAGCGTGGTCTTGGGGTAAGCCGCCAGCGCCTGGGCGGTCAGCGAGCGGGTTGGCAGGTTGATCGACCCAGGCACATGTCCGCGCTCGAAAGCCAGTGGCCCGCGCACATCCACCAGCACAAAATCGACTTCTCCCGCCTGTTGGCTGGCGTGGACGTCGGAGCAATCGGTTTCGAACGTCAGACGCCGGCTGAAATGTTGCAGGGCAACGTCGGACGGAGCGGCGGGCACTTGGCGAACCAGGCTGGTCATGAGGGTGTACTCCACAGACAAATGAGGGGGTGAGCAGACTTTATCCGGCCGATGCTTACCGCTACAGTGGCGCACAAGACACTCTGTGGGAATTTTCCGCCATATGCCGCCCAATCCCGGTCTGGTCGCCATCCTCGCCTACGACGGCCTGTGCACCTTCGAATTCGGCATCGCCATCGAGATATTCGGCCTTGCCCGACCTGAGTTCGATTTCCCTTGGTACAAACACCGGATCGTGGCCGTTGACGACGGCCCGATGCGGGCCATGGGCGGCTTCCAGATCCTGGCCGATGGCGGCATGGAACTGCTGCAAACGGCGCGAACCATCGTGGTGCCCGGCTGGCACAGTCGCGACGAACCACCGCCGCCGGCGCTGCTTGAGGCTCTGCGCAGCGCTCACGCCCGAGGCGCGCGCCTGCTCTCGATCTGCTCCGGGGCGTTCGTGCTGGCCGCCGCCGGGTTGCTCGATGGGCTGGGCGCGACCACTCACTGGCGCTACACCGACGAACTGGCCAAAAGTTTTCCCGCCATCCTGGTAGACCCGGATGTGCTGTACGTGGATTCCGGGCAAGTCATTACCTCGGCCGGTAGCGCTGCGGGCATTGATGCCTGCCTGCACTTGGTGGCGCGGGATTTCGGCACTCAGGTCGCCAACACCGTGGCGCGGCGACTGGTGATGTCACCGCAACGCACGGGCGGCCAGGCGCAGTTCATTCCTTCGCCGGTCAGCCGCACGCCACGCAGCGATTTGTCCGGTGTCATGCACTGGGCCCGCGAACGCCTGCACGAGCCGCTCGGTGTGCGCGAACTGGCCAGCCAGGCGGCCATGAGCGAGCGAACCTTCTTGCGACACTTCACCCAGGCCTGCGGCCTGTCGCCCAAGGCCTGGCTGCAACATGAGCGTCTGGCCCGGGCGCGTGAACTGCTGGAAAGCACCGAAGACAACACCGACAACATCGCCCAGTTGTGCGGTTACCGCTCGGTGGAAAGCTTTCGCGTGGCATTTCGCAGCGTGGTGGGGCTGGCGCCCTCAGTGTACCGGGAGCGGTTTGGGCGTGGGGCGAAGGCGGTCAGCTGACGCGGGAACTGCCGAACATTGGGATTTGAGCCATCACGGTTTGCGCAACAAATAAGTATCCATGATCCACCCATTGGCCTGCCGCGCAGCCTTGCGGGCACGTTCGATGTCATCAGCCACATCCCCCAGCCGACCGGCGAGGAGGATTTCATCCGGGGTCCCCACATAGGCCCCCCAGTAAATATGCGTATCAGGCTCGTTCACCTGACGATACGCATCGTCGGCATCGAGCATCACCACCACGCTTGCCGAGTCACCCACCTGCCCCGCCGCCAACCGGCGGCCGGTGGTGATCTCCAGCGAACCACCAATACTGTTCAATGGCACCTTGTGTTGCGCCGCCAGGGCCTGGACGCTGGTGATGCCCGCAATCACCTCGAATTCGAAGGCGCAGCGACCCGCGTCGAGGATTGACTGCAAGATACGCACGGTGCTGTCGTACAACGACGGGTCGCCCCAGACCAGGAAACCGCCGCACTGCCCGTCAGACAACTCATCATTGATCAACCGCTCGAAGGTGGCCTGCTTCGCCCGGTTCAGATCTTCGACACTGGCGGCGTAGTCCACGTCGTCGCGTTGTCGCTCGGGGCTGTAGGCTTCGACGAAACGGTACGTACGATCAACGATGTAGCGTTGGCAGATTTCCCGCCGCAGATCCAATAACGTCTGCTTGGCAGGCCCCTTGTCCATGAGAAAGAACACATCCACCCGATTCAAGGCCTTCACCGCCTGGATGGTCAGGTAATCCGGATCGCCGGCACCGATACCGATGACTGACAGTTTTTTCATTCGAGTGACTCCTGGCCGACCCCCTGGGTGCGCAACCGCCACACCCCGTTGAAACGCAACTCGACAGTGGACAGCGGTTCGATGTCGATACGGTTGAAGGCGGCTGCCGGACAGCGCAACACCGTCACCAGCGCCGCACGGATCACGAACGGATGGGTAACGGCCAGCAGATGGCCCGACCGGCCTTCCAGACTCGCCAACCAGGCTGCGACACGATGGCACAAACGGGTGACGGATTCGCCGCCATGGGGCGCGGCATCGGGATCGTCAAGCCAGGCTTGCAGTGGTTTGGGTTCAGCCTTGAGCAACTCGTCGATGGACAACCCACGCCAGCGTCCCAGATCGCAGTCGGCCAAGTCAGCGACCACCTGGGCCTCGTCACCGAACAGGGCGGCAGTCTGCCGGGTGCGCAACTCCGGCCCGCAGAACCATTGCCGGACATTTCGGTAACCGTGCCCCGGCTCCGGGCGCTTGGCCAGCCAGGCTGCATCCAGCGGTTCATCCAGGCCGAAACGCGCCTGTTTCTGGGCGACGGTGCGGGCATGGCAGATCAGGGTCAGGCGAGTGGCGTGCACGCGGGGTACTCAGGTAATCGAACGGGATTCATGGAGGCGATATGCAGGCTTTTCTTGTACAGCACCTTATATGAAATCAAATAACCGAGACAAAAAGGCGTTATGTCTTACATCGTCAGAGGCATCAACTGACGTAACGGATCTACGTGATCAAGTCCCCGTCCTACAAGGATTTCGCACTACTTTCGAGCATTTTAAACAGAACGTAAAAAGCGCTGGACATGTAGTACCTGCTACATAAATACTATTTTCAGGAGTTATGAAAGAAATCCAACACCCATCCAGGCAAGGAGCACGGATGCCGCCTCTTAGAGACCTGATGACCGATCCGGGCCTGGTTTTGACGCCGTCGGAACGCAAGGTCGTACGGGCCCTGCTTGATCATTACCCGCGCAACGGCCTGGGGCCGATGTCGCGTCTGGCCGATCATGCTGGCGTCAGCGATCCGACGATCGTGCGGCTGGTGAAAAAACTCGGATTTGGCGGTTATGCCGAATTCCAGGATGCGCTGCTCAGTGACATGGACCATCGCCTGCGCTCCCCTCGCACCCTGTTGCAACCGCGGGCCAAGTTGCAGCAAGGCGACACCTGGAGCCAGTACCTGGCCACCAGCCAGCGTATCCTCACCGACACCCAGGCCCTGACTCAACCCGAAGACGTGCGTATTCTCGTGCAATGGCTGCTCGACAGCCGGCATCAGGTGCATTGTTTTGGCGGGCGTTTCAGCAGCTTCCTTGCGCAATACCTGCTCAACCACTTGCGCTTGCTGCGTGCGGGTTGTTTTGCCCTGGAAGACAACGCTCAGTTACCCGATCGGTTGTTCGACGTGCAACGCCAGGACGTGGTGCTGATTTTCGATTATCGGCGCTACCAGGCCCAGGCCCAACGCGTGGCCAGCGCGGCGAAGGCGCGCCATGCGCGGGTCGTACTGTTCAGCGACGTCTACACCTCACCGCTACGCGAACTGGCCGACCTGATCATCAGCGCTCCGGTGGAATCGATCTCGGCCTTCGACAGCCTGGTGCCGGCGCTGGCCCAGGTCGAAGCGCTTATCGCCTGCCTGACCCTGCAATGCCCTGATCTGGCCGAGCGCCTGGAAGGTATCGACACCTTGCGCACGGAGTTCAACACGCACCTGCTGGAGGAAAAATAAGGATGTTCTCGCTCCCCCACCACTCCCCTCGGGATTTGCCATTCACCCGTGACCATACGGCCCTGTTGCTGGTGGACATGCAACGCGCCTGGCTGGAACCGCAATTCGATGCGCACCTGGTCACGCCCGAGGCCGACTATTTCATCCGCCGTGCCCGCCAGCAGGTGATTCCCAATCAGCAGCGCCTGCTCGAAGCGGTGCGTACAGCGCGGCAAAACGTGTTGCACACCCACATACAGAGCCTGACCGCCGATGGTCGCGACCGCTCGCTGGACCACAAGTTGTCGGACATGCACCTGCCCAAGGGCAGCCCGCAAGCGCAAATCATTGCCGAGCTGACGCCGCAGGAAAACGAAATCGTATTGCCCAAGACCTCTTCGGGGGTCTTCAACTCCACCAACATCGACTACGTGCTGCGCAACCTGCAGACCCGTCATCTGATCATCGCCGGTATCGTCACCGACCAGTGCGTCGACATGGCCGTGCGCGACGCCGCCGACCGCGGCTATCTGGTCACACTGGTGGAAGACGCGTGCGCCACTTACACCGAACAACGCCATCTGGCCTGCCTGAACGCGATCAAAGGCTATTGCTGGATCACCGATACCGACACCGTACTGGGTCGTTTGCAGGAGATGCAGCCATGAGCCGTCTCGAGCCCGGAACACCCCTGGCACCGCTGCCCATGTCCACGCTGGTCTGCACCGACCTGATCGGCGTAACCCGTGGGCGCTCGTTTCCCAGTGATGAACTGCCCCATTACGTCGACGCCGGTTGTGGCTGGGTGCCGGCCAACAGTGCGCTGACGCCCCAGGACATCATTGCATCGGCCAACCCATGGGGGGCTTATGGCGACCTGCGACTGATCCCGGACCTGTCCAGTCGGGTAACGGTCGACAATGGCCCGGATGCCCAGGCACCCGCCCTGGATTTCATTCATTGCGATGTGCGGGAAACCGACGGTCGGCCCTGGTCCGCTTGCCCTCGCACCTTGCTGCACGACGAAGTGCAACGTTATCGCGCCGAGTTGGGCTTGCAGGTGTTCGCCGCGTTCGAGCATGAATTCAGCCTCCACACCCCCTCCCCCCAACCGGATCGCCTCGCCTTCAGTCTTCAGGCCCAGCGCCAGCAGGCCGGGTTTGCCGGTTGGTTGCTCAGCGCATTGCGGGCAGGCGGCGTCGAACCGGAAATGTTCCTGCCGGAATACGGCAAGCATCAGTATGAAATCACCTGCCGCCCGACCCTGGGCGTGGCCGCCGCCGACCGTGCGGTGAACGTGCGGGAAATCACCCGGGAGATCGCCCGGCAGATGGGCCTGGAGGTGAGTTTCGCCCCCAAGATTTCGGAACACGCCGTGTGCAACGGCGTGCATTTGCACATGAGTCTGCAAGACCTGGACGGCGTCCCCGTGCTGCATGATGCTGGCGGCGCCAACGGCCTGTCGGGCCTGGGCCAGCATTGGGCGGCCGGGGTGCTGCACTACCTGCCCGCCCTGTGCGCAATCACCGCACCGACGCCAGTGTCCTACGAACGTCTGCAACCCCATCACTGGAGCGCCTCCTACGCCTGCCTGGGGCAACGTAACCGCGAAGCGGCGCTGCGCATCTGCCCGACGGTAAGCGTGAGCGGCAAACCGCTGGCGACCCAGTACAACCTGGAATTTCGCGCCATGGATGGCACCGCTTCGCCGCACCTGGCGCTGGCGGCGCTGTTGATCGCCGGGCGACTGGGCATCGAGCAACGGCTGGCGCTCACGGCGGTCACCGATGAAATACCCGATGAATTGAACGAAGAACAACGTCGTGCCCGTGGCATTATCGCCCTGCCGACGACCCTGGCCCAGGCGCTGGATTGCCTGCGCCACAGCGGGGCGCTGTTCGAAGCCCTGCCCGGCCCGCTGGTCGAAACCTATTTCGCCTTGAAGGCCCAGGAGCTGGCCTTGACCCAGGCGCTGTCACCTGCCGAGCTGTGTGAGCACTATGCGCGAATCTATTGAATGTGCTGAATCGGGCCTTTATACCGGGCCGGCCTATCGCTTGATCCGGGAAGACGCCGAACACCCGTTGATCCTGGTGTGCGAACACGCCGACCGTTTCATCCCCGCAGCGTTGAACGATCTTGGCCTGGATGAGACCGCGGCCCAGGAGCACATTGCCTGGGATATCGGCGCCCTGGCGCTGGCCGAACGACTGTCCGAAACCCTGGGAGCGACCTTGCTGGCAGCGACCTATTCACGGCTGCTGATCGACCTGAATCGTCCGCTTCACGTACCCGACAGCATCCCGCCCCAGAGCGAGATCTACCAGATTCCGGGCAACCAGTCGCTGGATGAGGCCACCCGCGAATATCGCCAGCGGTGCCTGTTCCATCCCTTCC
This sequence comes from Pseudomonas halotolerans, assembly GCF_039581215.1. Lineage (NCBI taxonomy): Bacteria > Pseudomonadati > Pseudomonadota > Gammaproteobacteria > Pseudomonadales > Pseudomonadaceae > Pseudomonas > Pseudomonas halotolerans. The sequence continues at coordinate 137,622 of NZ_JBCNTJ010000009.1, read as the reverse complement.
ATGATCGACTGCGAGCGTTGATCGACCAGCGTCTGGCCGACAACCGGACGGTGCGGGTGGTGGGCATCCACAGTTTTACGCCGGTGTTCTACGGCCAACCGCGCGCCCTGGAAGCCGGCGTGCTGTTCGGCGAAGCCAAGGACTATGCCCAGCGCATCGTCGACGGCCTGAGCGGGCACTCGCTGCGGGTAGCCGGCAACCAGCCATACAAGATCAACCCCTTGACCGATATGACGGTTCCGGTACATGGCGATGGACGCGGTCTGGATTCGGTGTTGATCGAAGTGCGCAACGACCTGCTACGCAGCCCGACAGCGGTGCAAACCTGGAGTGCTTACCTGGCGCCATTGTTGTAGGAAAGCAGCGACAAGGTTTGAGCGACAAGCAAGAACACCCCCACACACAGCTGAGAAGGAGAACGGCTTATGAGTATCGAGGCATTTGGCTACAAACAGGAGTTGAAGCGCAGCCTGTCGCTGACGGACCTGGTGGTGTACGGGATGATTTTCATGATCCCCATCGCACCGTTCGGCGTGTATGGCTACGTCAATGCCGAGGCGCCGGGGATGGTGCCGTTGGCGTATATCATCGGCATGGTGGCGATGCTGTTCACGGCCTTGAGCTACGGCAGCATGGCCAGGGCTTTTCCGGTGGCCGGCTCCGTCTATTCCTACGCGCAACGGGGCCTTAACCCACACGTGGGCTTCATCGCTGGTTGGCTGATGCTGCTGGACTATCTGCTGATCCCGCCCCTGCTCTATGTCTACGCCGCCATGGCGCTGAACCACCTGTACCCGGAGGTTCCCAAGGTCGGTTTCATTCTGGCATTCCTGGTCAGCGCGACCTTCGTCAATCTGCGGGGCATCACCTTCACCGCACGAATGAACATCATTTTCCTGCTGGCACAACTGATGGTGCTGGCCATCTTCCTGTTCTACGCCTGGAATGCCTTGCAGGGTGGCGCCGGTAACGGCCAACTGACCCTGGCGCCGCTGTACAGCCCGGAGCGTTTTGATTTCGCCCTGTTGATGCAGGCGGTGTCCATCGCCGTGTTGTCGTTCCTGGGCTTCGATGCCATTTCCACCCTGGCCGAAGAAATCAAGAACGATCCGGGGCGCAGCGTGGGCAAGGCAGCGTTGATCACGCTGCTGGTGATGGGGGTGATTTTCGTCGTGCAGACCTGGATTGCCACCGACCTGGCGGCCGGCATGGGCTTCAAATCGGCCGATACCGCGTTTTATGAAATCGCCGAGTTGGCGGCCGGCAGTTGGCTGGCCACTTTGACCGCCGTCGCCACGGCGCTGGCCTGGGGCGTGGCCGTGGCGATCACCTCGCAAGCGGCGGTATCACGCCTGTTGTTCGGCATGGCCCGGGACGGCAAGTTGCCCAAGGTGCTGGCCAAGGTCCATCCGAAACATAACACCCCATACTTGAGCATCTATCTGGTAGCGGTGCTGTCGCTGTTGATCTGCTACCTGTTCATCGATGCCGTGGACACCCTGACCTCCCTGGTCAATTTCGGCGCCTTGAGCGGCTTCATGTTGTTGCATATCACCGTGATCAACCATCACTGGCGCCGCCAGCGGTCCGGCCAGGTGATTCGCCACCTGGTCTGCCCTTTGATCGGCTTCGCCATCGTCGCGGCCATCATGTACAACATGGGCGTGGATGCGCAGAAGCTCGGCCTGATATGGATTGCCGCAGGCCTGGTCTATCTGGCCGTGCTCAATAAGTTCGGCACCGATACTGCCCTGCCTGACCCTGCGGGACAGTGAGGATCGGCGGTCGAAGGGGTTCGACCAGCCGTCGTCACAATGCGTGGACATCGACAGTGATCGTCAAGCCCGGTGCACGTCACCGGGCTCTTTGGAAAAGGAGTGCAATCCATGCTGGCCTTACGTCCAGTTCAATTAAGCGACCTGCCGCAATTGCAGCAACTGGCCCGTGACAGTCTGGTGGGCGTCACATCGCTTCCCGACGATACCGAACGCCTGAGGGACAAAATCCTCGATTCATGTGCCTCGTTCGAGACCGACGTGCAGAGCCCTGGCGCCGAGAATTATTTCTTCGTCCTGGAGGACCTGGCATCCGGGCAACTGACCGGCTGTTCCGAGATCCTCGCCAGCACCGGCTGCAATGAGCCGTTCTACAGCCTGCGTCATCGCCCGTTTACCAGCGAGTCGCGAGAACTGAACATCCAGCACGGCGTACCCGCGCTGTCGCTGTGCCAGGACCTCAATGGCCAGACGCTGCTGCGCGGCTTTCATATCGACGCCGAACGGGTACGCACGCCGGAATCGGAGTTGCTGTCCCGGGCGCGGCTGATGTTCATCGCCGCCCATCCGCAGCGTTTTGCCGAATCAGTGATCACCGAGATCGTTGGCTTCAGCAGCGATGACGGTCAGTCACCCTTCTGGGATGCCGTCGGCCAGCATTTTTTCGACCTGCCCTACGCCGAAGCCGAACGCTTGTGCGGTCTGCAGAGCCGCACCTTTCTCGCCGAACTGATGCCGCAATACCCGATTTATGTACCCATGCTGTCCCAGGCGGCCCAAGCCTGTATCGGCCGAGTGCATCCCGACGGCCAGGAGGCCTTCGACATCCTGGAGCGCGAGGGTTTCGAGACCAACAGCTACGTGGATATCTTCGACGGCGGGCCGACACTGCATGCTCGTGTGGCGAACATCCGATCGATTACCCAAAGCCGTATAGCCACGGCCCGACAATGCTCAAACATTGACCTGGGCGGGCGCTTTCTGCTGAGCAACGACGGCTTGAAGAATTACCGGGCCATCGTGGCCGAGCTTGACGTCATTGCCGAGGGCACCGTGTCCCTGACACCGCAAATGCTGGCAGCACTGGACATCACGGCCGACGAACAGATCCGGGTGGTCGCGTTATGAACCTCACTCGCCCCCTTGCCTGGCATCAGCGCCCCGACTGGCACGATGAAGGAGCTGCATCATGATTGTCCGTCCGGTCGCTCTGACGGATTTGCCCGCCTTGCTGGACCTGGCCCATTGCGCAGGCCCCGGGTTCACCAGCCTGCCGGCCAACGAAGAACGTCTGGCCCATCGAGTGCGCTGGGCCCAGCGCACCTTTGCCGGACAAGTCGAGCGCGCCGATGCCGATTACCTGTTCGTGCTCGAGGACGATGACCGGCAAGTGGTTGGCATCAGCGCCCTGACCGGTGCGGTCGGGCTGCGGGAGCCCTGGTACAACTATCGGGTTGGCATCACCGTCAGCTCCGCGCCTGAACTGGGCATCCAGCGGCAGATACCCACGCTGTTCCTCAACAATGAGATGACCGGGCAATCGGAGATCTGCTCCTTGTTCCTGCACCCGGAACAACGCCGCGGCCATAACGGGCGCCTGTTGTCCCTGGCGCGCCTGCTGTTCGTGGCCGAGTTTTCCCAGCTGTTCGGTGAAAAGCTGATCGCCGAGTTGCGCGGACACGCCGACGAGCACGGCTGCTCACCGTTCTGGGACAGCCTGGGCCGACACTTCTTCCAGAAAGACTTCAGCTACGCCGACCAATTGTCCGGCATGGGCAACAAATCCTTTATCGCCGAGCTGATGCCACGCCAACCCCTGTACACCTGCCTGCTCACCGAACAGGCCCAGGCGGCCATCGGCAGGGCCCACCCAAATACCGAGCCGGCCCTGAAAATCCTAGGCGCCGAGGGGTTTACCCATAAAGGCTACATCGACATTTTCGATGGCGGCCCGGTGATCGAGGCGCCGGTAGCGAATATCCGCACCGTGCGCGACAGCCAGTCGCTGACTCTGGAAATCGGCACCCCGGATGACCAGGCACCGGTCTGGCTGATCCATAACCGACGGCTGGAAAGCTGTCGCGTCACCAGTGCCCGAGCACACCTGCACGGCCACAGCCTGCTGGTGGACCGTCTCACCGCCAAACGCCTGCAAATGCAACCCGGTGACACGGTGCGCGCCGTGGCGTTGCTTAAACAGGGGCGGCAGGCGGTGGCGGCGTAGGCCTGGTTCGAGCACAAATATCTCGTCCACTGAAACGCGTTAACCACCGACCCTTTGCCGCACCCTGGTCACGTCAATCATTGCGTGCAACCTGTCGAGTTGCTGTTCAATCCGGCATCGCCCATGCACATTCGTCATCATCTTTGAACCTTGCCCGTGATAGCCTTTGGATCTTTCGGCGTTGACACTTTTGCTCAAGCCTTTCCATTCCAATGGTGGAACTCATATGCCCAGGCTTTCCCATCAAGACTTGCGTCGCAACTTTCGCCAACTGCTGGCGAGCGAAACCTGTTACCACACCGCCTCGGTGTTTGATCCGATGTCAGCGCGTATCGCCGCCGACCTGGGTTTTGAAGTAGGGATACTGGGAGGCTCGGTCGCGTCGCTGCAAGTGTTGGGGGCGCCGGACTTTGCCCTCATCACACTCAGCGAATTCGCCGAGCAGGCCACGCGCATCGGTCGCGTAGCCCAACTGCCGGTGATTGCCGACGCCGATCACGGCTATGGCAATGCCCTGAACGTGATGCGCACCATCATCGAACTCGAGCGCGCCGGCGTGGCGGCCCTGACCATCGAAGACACGCTGCTGCCGGCCCAGTTCGGCCGCAAATCCACCGACCTGATCGGCGTTGCCGAAGGCGTCGGCAAGATTCGCGCGGCGCTGGAAGCCCGGGTCGACCCGGAAATGGCGATCATTGCCCGCACCAACGCCGGGATCTTACCGGTCCAGGAAATCATCAGTCGGACCCAGCAATATGAACGTGCCGGCGCCGACGGGATTTGCATGGTGGGTGTGCAGGACTTCGACCACCTGGCGCAGATCAGCGAAAACCTGAGCGTGCCGTTGATGCTCGTCACCTATGGCAATCCATTGCTGCGTGACGACAAACGCCTGGCAGAGCTCGGCGTGCGCGTCACCATTGATGGTCACGGTGCCTACTTCGCCGCGATCAAGGCCACCTATGACAGCCTGCGCGAACAGCGGCAGATCTTCACCCAGGCGTCGGACCTGAGCGCCACCGAGCTGACCCACACGTACACCCAGCCCGAGGACTACATCCGTTGGGCCGAGGAATACATGAGCGTCAAGGAGTGAGCTGACTTCCCGCGTCACATTGCAGGACGCATCGCGAGCAGGCTCGCTCCCACAGGGTCATCCATTAATGGACGCCTGCAATCAACAGTAGAAGCGGGCTTGCTCGCGAATGCGGTTTGTCTGAACAGTTGATGTTGAATGTGCCTGCGTCTTCGCGAGCAAGCCCGCTCCCACAGAGAATGGCAGTGGGCTCTGGACTGGCTCATCCAATAGAAAGCCGCTAAACGAAGCCTTCAACGCCCGCTACGCAACATCTCCTTGGGCACGTACTTGCCGAGTTCGAACTTGCCGATGGCGGCGCGGTGCACTTCATCCGGACCGTCGGCCAAGCGCAAGGTGCGTTGCATGGCGTACATGTAGGCCAGCGGGAAATCGTTGGAAACCCCGGCGCCACCATGGATCTGGATGGCCCGGTCGATCACCTTCAGGGCCACGTTCGGGGCAACGACCTTGATCTGGGCGATCTCGCTCTTGGCGACCTTATTACCGACGGTGTCCATCATGTACGCCGCTTTCAAGGTCAGCAGGCGCGCCATGTCGATTTCCATCCGTGAGTCGGCGATCTTGTCGACGTTGCCGCCCAGGCGCGCCAATGGCTGGCCGAAGGCGGTGCGGCTGACGGCACGTTTGCACATCAACTCCAATGCACGCTCGGCCATGCCGATGGAACGCATGCAGTGGTGGATCCGGCCCGGGCCGAGGCGACCCTGGGCAATTTCAAAACCACGCCCTTCGCCCAGCAAGACGTTTTCGTACGGCACCCGCACATTATCGAACAACACTTCAGCGTGGCCGTGGGGCGCATCGTCGTAGCCGAACACCGGCAGCGGACGGACGATTTTGACCCCAGGCGTATCCACCGGCACCAGAATCATCGAGTGCTGGGCATGGCGCGGCGCGTCGGGGTTGCTCAGGCCCATGAAGATCAGAATCTTGCAGCGCGGATCGCAGGCTCCTGAGGTCCACCACTTCTTGCCGTTGATCACCCACTCGTCGCCATCGCGCTCGGCGCGGGCGGCCATGTTGGTGGCGTCCGAAGACGCAACGTCCGGCTCGGTCATGGCGAAGGCCGAGCGGATCTCGCCGCGCAGCAGCGGTTCCAGCCAGCGTTGTTTTTGTTCTTCATTGGCGTAACGCACCAGCACTTCCATGTTGCCCGTGTCCGGCGCCGAGCAGTTGAACGGCTCCGGCCCCAGCAACGAACGGCCCATGATCTCTGCCAGCGGCGCGTATTCGAGGTTGGTCAGGCCAGCGCCCAGCTCAGACTCGGGCAGAAACAGATTCCACAGCCCCTCGGCTTTGGCCTTGGCCTTGAGCTCTTCCATGATGGCGGTGGGCTGCCAGCGGTCGCCTTCGGCCACTTGTCGTTCGAACACTGCTTCAGCCGGGTATACGTAGGCGTCCATGAACGCGGTGACACGTTCACGCAGTTCCTGAACCTTGGGGGAATACGCAAAATCCATGAGAAGCACCTTCTTGGCAGAGGTTGTTTTTAGGTCATGAAATCGATGCTAGTTCAGCTACGAAAATTTACCTAACCTATTCTCGGCATGTATTAACATTCATCACCGATATATGGTTCACTGATTTGCATCGCCACCCGGCACCTCACAACAAGCTTGAGAACAAGCCCAATAACAAGAGTGCAGCGCCATGAATCTGAGCAAGGTCGACCTCAACCTTTTCATCGTCTTTGATGCGATCTACACCGAAGCCAACCTGACCCGCGCCGGGCAGATCGTCGGCATCACTCAGCCGGCGGTGTCCAATGCCCTGGCGCGTTTGCGCGAGACCTTCAATGACCCGCTGTTCGTGCGCACCGCCCAGGGCATGGTGCCCACGCCCATGGCCCAGAACATCATTGGCCCGGTGCGCAATGCGTTGTCGCTGCTGCGGGTGTCGGTGCAGGAAAGCCGAATTTTCAACCCGCTGCAGGCGGTAAAGACTTACCGCATCAGCATGACCGACCTCACCGAAGGCGTAATCCTGCCGCTGCTGTTCCAGCGCCTGCGACGCCTGGCGCCGACCGTGGCCATCGAGAGTTTCCTGTCCAAGCGCCGTGAAACCACCAAGGAGCTGGCCGCCGGTCGCCTCGACTTCGCCGTCGACGCGCCCCTCAATACCGACCCGCAAGTGCGCCACGTCAAGCTGATGGAAGACCGGTACGTGTGCGCCATGCGCAAGGGCCACCCCTTGGCGGGCAAGGAAAAGCTCAGCCTCGATGATTACCTGGCCCAGACTCATGTGCATATTTCCAGCCGCCGTAACGGTCTGGGGTATGTCGACCTCGCGCTGGGCAAGATGGGCATCCAGCGCAAGATCGCCCTGCGCTCCCAGCATTATTTGATGGCGTCCCAAGTGTTACAGCAGACCGACATGGTCATGACCGTGCCCGAACGTTTTGCCCGTCGTCACGATCTGCATGCCTTTGTATTGCCAGTCAACGACGTGCCACCGGTGGAAACCCATCTCTACTGGCATGAGAGCACCGACCAGGATCCGGCCAACCGCTGGATGCGCGAACAGATGATCGAGCTGTGCCAGCAAGTGACCGCTCATGAGAAGAAGCTTGATAAGGTGGTGTAAAACTTAGGGCCGCGTCATCGTTCTTCGCGAGCAAGCCCGCTCCCACATTGGACCTGCAGTGCAGGCAACATTTGTGTACCACGCAGAACCTGTGGGAGCGGGCTTGCTCGCGAATAGATCTGTACAGGCAACGCACCTACGACTGCTTGACGCGAACGTCAACCTGCCAGTAGTTTAGCGCCAGCCCCTTTCGTTTCGAGCGCTTCCATGAGCAGCCAGACCTACAGCATTTCCGATCTCGCCCGCGAACTGGATATCACCACCCGCGCCATCCGCTTCTACGAAGAGCAAGGCCTGCTGAGCCCGGAGCGGCGTGGTCAGGAACGCATTTATTCGCCTCGGGACAAGGTCAGCCTGAAGCTGATCCTGCGGGGCAAGCGCATCGGTTTTTCCCTGGCCGAATGTCGTGAACTGATCGAACTCTACGACCCCACCAGCGGCAATCAGAAACAGCTGCACAGCATGCTGGCAAAGATCACCAAGCGCCGGGAGCAGCTCGAACAGCAACTGCTGGACATCGAACAGATGAAACTGGAACTCGACACCGCCGAAGAACGCTGCATCCAGGCCCTGGAGCAGACGATCAAAGGCCAGGAATTCATCCAATAACGACGCCAATCCCATGTGGAAGCGGGCTTGCTCGCGAATGCAGACTTACATTCAGCTCATCTGGCGACTGTCATACTGCTTTCGCGAGCAAGCCCGCTCCCACATTGGATCGGCGCACTCAACTACAGGTCAATCCCCATGTCCCTCCCCTCCTTTGTACGCCTGATTGAAGTCGGCCCTCGCGACGGCCTGCAGAATGAAGCACAACCCATCAGTGTCGCCGACAAAGTGCGCCTGGTGGATGCCCTGAGCGCCGCCGGCCTGGGTTACATCGAAGTCGGCAGTTTTGTCTCGCCCAAGTGGGTGCCGCAAATGGCCGGCTCCGCCGAAGTTTTCGCGCAGATCCAGCGCAAGCCCGGCGTTACCTATGGTGCCCTGGCGCCGAACCTGCGGGGTTTTGAAGACGCACTGGCGGCCGGCGTCAAAGAGGTCGCCGTATTCGCCGCCGCGTCCGAAGCGTTCTCCCAGCGCAACATCAACTGTTCCATCAAGGAAAGCCTTGAGCGCTTCGCGCCGATCATGGAAGCCGCCCAGCAGAACGGTGTCAGCGTGCGCGGTTACGTCTCCTGCGTGCTGGGCTGCCCGTACGAAGGCGCGGTCAAGCCCGAACAAGTGGCGTGGGTCGCCCACGAACTGTACGCAATGGGCTGCTACGAAGTGTCCTTGGGGGACACCATCGGCACCGGCACCGCTGGCGCCACACGCAAGATGTTCGAGGTAGTTTCGGCACAAGTGCCCAGGGACAAGCTTGCCGGGCACTTCCACGACACCTACGGCCAAGCCATGGCCAACGTCTACGCCAGTCTGCTGGAAGGCATCGCCGTGTTCGACAGCTCTATCGCAGGCCTGGGCGGTTGCCCGTATGCCAAGGGCGCCAGCGGTAACGTCGCCACCGAAGACGTGTTGTACCTGCTCAATGGCCTGGGCATTGACACCGGCGTCGACCTGGACGCGCTGATTGCTGCCGGCCGACAGATCTGTGCCGTGCTGGGTCGCCCGACCGGTTCGCGGGTAGCCAAGGCTCGCGCGGCACATTGAGGTGTTACCGCACCGGGGTGTAACAACGGCGAAACGAGTAACACGGAAACAATTTGTCAGGTTTGGCCTGACTGCTTTTTCTGACAGAATCTATAACTTGTTGATTTTAATCACATTTTAAAAGTTGGCACGACACCTGCTATATCTCTGGCATAACAAGAATAAAAAAAAGCGACAAACCCAATAAAAACAAGACGAAACGACTCTGACATAACAAAAACAACACGGCAGAGGCGCAGCTAACAGATTTTTTTGGAGAAGATGTGCTTTTCAGGGTGCTTTCAGGAGTCACCCGCAACCGGGCAGAGAACAATAAAACTACCCTCAGGTAGCCCCCGAATCGGTTGGATCGCAAAGCGAAAAAGCAGATCAGCGCTCAAAAAAATACGTTTGCTCTTGATCCCGGATGGGGATCACCGAAACAGCGGTAAAGGGTCACGGCTGCTAAAAACAACAATAGGCCGCCCCTCAATAATAAAAAAAGAGCACGTGACGACAAAATTAAAGGGGAGCTTCGGCTCCCCTTTGTGCTGTCTGGCGTTTGCTGTTTTCTTGTAGAAGCGGGCTTGCTCGCGAAAGCGGTGTGCCAAGCGACCTAAATGTTGACTATGCCGCCGTCTTCGCGAGCAAGCCCGCTCCCACAGAGGATCTTGTTCAGCCTTCTTTATCACGCAGTTCTTCGATGCTGATCTCGCGCATGCGAAATTTCTGGATCTTGCCGGTCACGGTCATCGGGAACTCCTCGACGAACTTGAAATGACGTGGCGTCTTGAAGTGGGCAATGCGCTCTTTGCACCAGGCTTGCAACGCTTGTTCGGTGGCGCTGTGCTCGGGGTGAAACTTGATCCAGGCGACGATTTCTTCACCGTAGCGCGAGCACGGGATGCCGATCACCTGCACATCAGCAACGGCGGGGTGAGTGAAGAAAAACTCTTCCAGCTCACGCGGGTAAATGTTCTCACCACCCCGGATGATCATGTCCTTGTTGCGTCCGACGATGCAGACGTAACCCTGTTCGTCCATGCTCGCCAGGTCGCCGGTGTGCATCCAGCCGTCCCGATCGATGGCGTCGGCGGTGCCCTTGGGGTTGTTCCAGTAACCGAGCATCACGCTGTAGCCACGGGTACACAACTCGCCAATAGTGCCACGGGGAACGATATTGCCAGCCTCGTCGACGATCTTGCTTTCCAACTGTGGCTGGGTGCGGCCGACGGTGGTGACGCGCAACTCCAGTTCGTCTGACGGACCGGTCTGCAACGACACCGGGCTGGTTTCCGTCATGCCGTAGGCAATCTGCACTTGCGCCATGTGCATCTCGCTGATGACCCGGCGCATCACCTCAATGGGGCAAGTGGCCCCGGCCATGATCCCGGTGCGCAGGCTGGACAAATCAAAATCGCCTCGTTGCGGCTGATCCAGCATGGCGATGAACATGGTGGGCACGCCATACAGCGCCGTGGCGTGTTCTTCGGCCACGGTACGCAGGGTCAGCAACGGATCGAAGGCGTCGCTGGGGTAGATCATGGTGCTGCCGTGGGTCATGCAGCCCAGATTCCCCATGACCATGCCGAAGCAATGGTAGAGCGGCACCGGGATCACCAGTCGCTCACTGGCCGTCAGGCCCAGGCTTTCGCCGACCATGTAACCGTTGTTGAGGATGTTGTGATGGCTGAGGGTTGCGCCCTTGGGGAACCCGGTGGTGCCGGAGGTGTACTGGATATTGACCGGGTCATCATGATGCAGGCTGGCCTGGCGCTCGACCAGTTGCTCAGGCGAAACCGCAGCGCCAAGGGCTGCCAGTTGCGACCAGGGCAAAAAACCTGAGGGGGGTTGAGCATCCAGACTGATGACCCCGCGTAGCTCCGGCAGACCCTCGCTGTGCAACTGACCTATCGACTGCTGCGCCAGCTCAGGTGCAAGCGCTTGCACCATGGCGTGATAATCCGAGGTTTTGAACGCTGCGGCGCAGACCAGCCATTGGCAACCCGACTGCTTGAGCACGTATTCGAGTTCGGAACTGCGATACGCCGGGTTGATGTTGACCAGAATGACACCGATCTTCGCACTGGCGAACTGGCTGATGCACCACTGAGCACAGTTGGGGGCCCATACGCCCAAACGGTCGCCGGCTTTCAAGCCCAGCGCCAATAGGGCTCGGGCGTGCAAGTCGACAGCGTCGGCCAGTTGCCGCCAGGTATAACGCAACGATTGGTGGCGAACCACCAACGCCTCGCCATCGGGATACCGGGCCACAGTCTGATCGAAGGCCTCGCCGATGGTCTGCGCCAGTAGAGTCTTGTCCTGAGAGCCGCGGGTGTAGCTGAGCTGCGATTGCGAACCGGGTTGATCCATGATGACCCCTCTTGTCTTTATTAGTGGGTGTATCGGTGAACCTGCTGACTCAAGCGCACTTACTGTGGCGCAAGTTGACGTTAACGTAAAGGGTGATTGACAGCCATTCGTCACAGGCTTACGTTAACGTAAAGGTGAGAGCCAATCCCCCCCTCTCCATACCCGACAAAAAAGCCAAAAGGTGTCCCATGAGCTACCCATCCCTGAACTTTGCCCTCGGCGAAACCATCGACATGCTCCGTGATCAGGTTCAGTCCTTCGTCAAAGCTGAGCTGGCGCCACGGGCGGCACAAATAGACATCGACAACCTGTTCCCCGCCGATATGTGGCGAAAATTCGGCGACATGGGCCTGCTGGGCATCACCGTCCCGGAAGAATATGGCGGCGCTGGTCTGGGCTATCTGGCCCACGTTGTGACCATGGAAGAAATCAGCCGCGGCTCGGCCTCGGTCGCCCTCTCCTACGGTGCTCACTCCAACCTTTGCGTCAACCAGATCAACCGCAACGGCAATCACGAACAGAAAACCAAGTACCTGCCCAAGCTGATCAGCGGCGAACACATCGGCGCATTGGCCATGAGCGAACCCAACGCCGGCTCAGACGTGGTGTCGATGAAGCTGCGGGCCGACAAGCGCGGCGATCACTACGTGCTCAACGGCAGCAAGACCTGGATCACCAACGGTCCCGACGCCAACACCTACGTGATCTACGCCAAGACCGACCTGGAAAAAGGCCCCCACGGCATTACCGCCTTCATCGTCGAGCGCGACTGGAAGGGCTTCAGTCGCAGCAACAAATTCGACAAGCTCGGCATGCGCGGCTCCAACACCTGCGAGTTGTTTTTCGATGACGTCGAAGTCCCGGAAGAAAACATCCTCGGGGTGCTCAACGGCGGCGTGAAAGTGTTGATGAGCGGCCTCGATTACGAGCGTGTCGTGCTGTCGGGCGGCCCTACCGGGATCATGCAGGCCTGCATGGACCTGATCGTGCCGTACATCCACGACCGCAAGCAGTTCGGCCAGAGCATCGGCGAGTTCCAGTTGATCCAGGGCAAAGTCGCGGACATGTACACCCAACTCAACGCCAGCCGCGCCTACCTTTATGCCGTGGCCCAAGCCTGCGAGCGCGGCGAAACCACCCGCAAGGACGCCGCCGGGGTCATCCTCTACAGCGCCGAACGCGCCACGCAGATGGCCCTCGACGCCATCCAGATTCTGGGGGGTAACGGCTACATCAATGAATTCCCGGCCGGTCGCCTACTGCGTGACGCCAAGCTGTACGAAATCGGTGCCGGCACCAGTGAGATTCGTCGGATGTTGATCGGTCGTGAACTGTTCAACGAAACCCGCTAAACGGAGCTGTCCATGGCCACGCTGCATACCCAGCTCAATCCGCGCTCAGCGGAATTTATTGCCAACCGCGAAGCGATGCTCAAACAGGTCGATGCGCTGTACACCTTGCTCGCTCAGGTTCAACAAGGTGGCGGCCCCAAGGCGCAGGAACGCCACACCTCGCGGGGCAAACTGCTGCCCCGTGAGCGCATCAACCGCTTGCTCGATCCCGGTTCGCCGTTTCTGGAAATCAGCCAACTGGCGGCCTACCAGGTGTATGGCGAAGATGTCCCCGCCGCAGGCGTGATTGCCGGGATCGGCCGTGTCGAAGGCGTCGAGTGCATGATTGTCGCCAACGACGCGACGGTAAAAGGCGGTTCCTACTATCCGCTGACGGTGAAGAAACATCTGCGAGCCCAGACCATCGCCCAGCAAAATCGCCTGCCGTGCATTTATCTGGTGGATTCGGGCGGTGCCAACCTGCCGCGCCAGGACGAAGTGTTTCCCGACCGTGAACACTTCGGACGGATCTTCTTCAATCAGGCAAACATGAGTGCCATGGGCATTCCACAGATTGCCGTGGTCATGGGTTCCTGCACCGCCGGTGGCGCCTACGTGCCGGCGATGGCCGACGAAGCGATCATGGTCCGCCAGCAGGCGACGATCTTTCTCGCCGGACCACCGCTGGTAAAAGCGGCCACCGGTGAAGTGGTCAGTGCCGAAGACCTGGGCGGTGCCGATGTGCATTGCAAGATTTCTGGCGTCGCCGATCACTATGCCGACAACGATGAACATGCCCTGGCCATTGCTCGGCGCAGCATTGCCAACCTCAACTGGCGCAAGCTCGGCGAAGTGCAGCAACGTGCCCCCATCGCCCCGCTGTACTCGAGCGACGAGCTGTACGGCGTCGTGTCGGCCGACGCCAAGCAGCCTTTTGACGTACGTGAAGTGATTGCGCGGCTGGTGGACGGTTCTGTGTTCGATGAGTTCAAGGCGCTGTTCGGGACGACGCTGGTATGCGGTTTTGCTCACGTGCACGGCTACCCGATCGCCATTCTCGCCAACAACGGCATCCTCTTCGCCGAAGCCGCACAGAAAGGCGCGCACTTCATCGAGCTGGCCTGTCAGCGGGGTATCCCGCTGCTGTTCCTGCAAAACATCACGGGTTTCATGGTCGGGCAGAAATACGAAGCCGGCGGCATCGCCAAGCACGGCGCGAAGCTGGTGACGGCGGTGGCCTGCGCCAAGGTGCCGAAATTCACGGTCATCATCGGCGGTAGCTTTGGGGCCGGCAACTATGGCATGTGCGGCCGCGCCTACGACCCGCGGTTCTTGTGGATGTGGCCGAATGCGCGGATTGGCGTGATGGGGGCCGAACAGGCCGCTGGCGTGCTGGTGCAGGTCAAGCGCGAACAGGCCGAACGTAGCGGCCATCCGTTCAGCGCCGCCCAGGAAGCTGAAATCAAACAACCGATTCTCGACCAGTACGAAGAGCAGGGTCACCCCTACTATTCCAGCGCGAGGCTGTGGGACGACGGCGTCATCGACCCGGCCCAGACCCGCGATGTACTGGGCCTGGCCTTGTCCGCGTCGTTGAACGCGCCCATCGAACCGAGCCGCTTCGGCGTGTTCCGGATGTAAACGGGGAATACACATGGATAACTTCAACACCCTCGAACTGCTCAACGACCCCCGCGGCTTTGCCACCTTGTGGCTCAGCCGTGAGCAGAAAAACAACGCGTTCAACGCCGAAATGATCCGCGAGTTGATCCTCGCCCTGGACCAGGTCAGCAGTGATCCGAACCTGCGCTTTTTGCTGATCCGTGGTCGCGGTAAACACTTCAGCGCCGGTGCCGACCTGGCCTGGATGCAGCAGTCGGCCGAACTTGATTACCACACCAACCTCGACGACGCCCGGGAACTGGCGGAACTGATGTACAACCTCGCCAAGTTGAAAATTCCTACCCTGGCGGTGGTCCAGGGCGCGGCCTTTGGCGGCGCGCTGGGGCTGATCAGCGCCTGCGACATGGCCATTGGCGCCGATCAAGCACAGTTCTGTCTGTCGGAAGTGCGCATTGGCCTGGCGCCGGCGGTGATCAGCCCGTTCGTGGTGCAAGCCATCGGAGAGCGGGCCGCGCGCCGTTACGCCCTGACCGCCGAACGCTTCGACGGACAGCGGGCGAAAGCCATCGGGTTGCTGTCGGAAAGTTACCCGGCCGAAACACTGGAGCAGCAGGTCGAACAATGGGTCGACAACCTGTTGCTCAACAGTCCGGCGGCCATGCGCGCCAGCAAGGAACTGTTGCGTGAAGTCGGCAACGGCGCCCTCACACCGGCATTGCGGCGCTACACCGAAAACGCCATCGCCCGCATCCGCGTCAGTGCGCAAGGCCAGGAAGGTTTACGAGCGTTCCTGCAAAAGCGCTCGCCAAGCTGGCAAGCCGAGTCGAACACCAAGGAGCCGCGTTGATGAGCGCCCCCATACTCACCACCTTGCTGGTGGCCAACCGCGGTGAAATCGCTTGCCGCGTGATGCGTACCGCCAAGGCCATGGGTCTGACCACGGTTGCCGTCCATAGCGCCACTGACCGCGATGCCCGTCACAGCCGTGAAGCCGATATCCGCGTTGACCTGGGTGGCAGCAAGGCTGCTGACAGCTACCTGCAAATCGACAAACTGATCGACGCAGCCAAGACCAGCGGCGCCCAGGCTATCCATCCCGGTTATGGTTTTCTTTCGGAAAATGCCGGGTTCGCCCGGGCCATCGAAAACGCCGGTTTGATCTTCCTCGGCCCGCCCGCCTCGGCCATCGATGCCATGGGCAGCAAGTCCGCTGCCAAAGCCCTGATGGAAACCGCCGGCGTGCCCCTGGTGCCCGGTTATCACGGTGAAGCCCAGGACCTGGACACCTTCCGCGACGCCTGCGAACGCATCGGCTATCCGGTACTGCTCAAGGCCACTGCCGGTGGCGGCGGCAAAGGCATGAAAGTGGTCGAGGACGTCAGCCAACTGGCCGAAGCGCTGACTTCGGCGCAACGTGAAGCGCAATCGTCGTTCGGCGACTCGCGGATGCTGGTGGAAAAGTACCTGCTCAAGCCACGGCACGTGGAAATCCAGATTTTTGCCGATCAACACGGCAATTGCCTGTACCTCAATGAGCGTGATTGCTCGATCCAGCGGCGGCATCAGAAGGTCGTCGAAGAAGCACCCGCGCCGGGCCTGAGTCCGGAACTGCGGCGGGCCATGGGCGAAGCCGCTGTGCGTTCGGCACAGGCCATCGGTTATGTCGGTGCCGGTACCGTGGAGTTCTTGCTGGATGCACGCGGGGAGTTCTTCTTCATGGAGATGAACACGCGCCTGCAAGTCGAACACCCGGTCACCGAAGCCATTACCGGTCTCGATCTGGTGGCCTGGCAGATTCGCGTGGCACGTGGCGAGCGGCTGCCCATGACGCAGGAGCAAGTGCCACTGCTGGGCCACGCCATCGAAGTGCGCCTATACGCCGAAGACCCGGCCAACGACTTCCTGCCGGCTACCGGCCGCCTGGCGTTATATCGCGAGTCGAGTGCGGCACCGGGTCGTCGGGTCGACAGCGGGGTGGAGGAAGGCGACGAGATTTCACCGTTCTACGACCCGATGCTCGGCAAGCTGATTGCCTGGGGCGAAGACCGTGAACAGGCGCGGTTGCGACTTTTGAGCATGCTCGACGAGTTTGCCATCGGCGGATTGAAAACCAACATCAGCTTTCTACGACGTATCGTGGCCCACCCGGCCTTTGCGGCGGCGGAGCTGGACACCGGATTTATCCCACGTTACCAGGCGCAACTATTGCCAGAGACTGGCGAATTGGATGACGACTTCTGGCTCGCGGCGGCCCATGGCTTCGCCTTGAGTCTGACGCCGCACGTACGGCCCGACGACGCCAACTCACCTTGGGCCAACACCGCCGGCCTGCGTCTGGGGCTGCCAAGGCAGATCACTCTGCACCTGGGCTGTGAGGGCCAGGATCGAGCGTTGACCCTGGACGTCACGGCCGGCCCGACGGAGCTCAAGGATGAGCAACTGGTGATCGAGCGCAACTGCCTGCGTCGCAGTCATCGCGCCATCCGCCAAGGCGACAGCCTGTATCTGCAATGGGAAGGTGACCTGCACCGAGTCGACATGTATGACCCGCTGGCGGCCGCCGAAGCCAGCCACAGCCATCCAGGCGGCCTGACTGCCCCCATGAACGGCAGTATCGTTCGGGTACTGGTGAGCGCCGGCCAAACGGTGGAAGCCGGGGCGCAGTTGGTGGTACTGGAGGCGATGAAAATGGAGCACAGTATTCGCGCCCCCCAGGCCGGTGTGATCAAGGCCCTGTATTGCCAGGAAGGCGAAATGGTCAGCGAGGGCTGCGCGTTGGTGGCGTTTGAAGAATAAGTATCGGCCCGCTCCGCCGGGCCGATCCGGTTAGAACCTGATGGTGGCCTGCACGACCACACCGATGATGCGGCATTGCTCGGTGTAGAGGTTTTTCGGGTAAGTGGGATTGAGCGGAACCAGATAACGCTGCCCGCTCTCTTCAATCAACTTGCGAAAGGTGGCGTCACTGCTGTCAGGCAACTGGGCAATCACCAGTTTGCCGGGCACGGCTTCAATGGCCGGGTCCACCAGGATCGACATTCCCTCCGGAATGCTCAACCCACTGGGTGACGTCATCGCATCCCCCATCACCACCAACCAGAACGCGTCCCCCTGAGCGTGATAATCCGTCAGTTCATAGCGCGCCTGACTGTAGGACGCCAGATCTCCTTCACGGATTTCGCCTACCTCGCTCCAATCACTTACCGGGTAGCGGAAGTACGGATTGTACTTCTGCGCCAGAGCCATGCCTTCCTCGGTGGAGGTGTCCGGCTCGCGGATCACCATCGCCACTTCAAGAAACTCCAGCCCCAGCTCCCGCAAGACCCGGTTCATGTCGTCGACACTGGGTTGCCGGCGCTTGGTCAGCCAATGGCCGACCCCGCCCTGGGACATCCCCAAACGTTCTGCGAGCACCACTTGCGTGATGCGCAGCTCCTTCATCTTGGCCTTGACCAACTCTATCCATTTATCCATGTGCGGCACGATACTTGGATGGCTCCGACCATCAAAACACAAAATGTAGTATTTAAATTGTCGTCACAATTACGATAGGTACTATTCTGGATTCAGGATTTCAACCCACACACGGAGAATCTAGACCCCATGGATAGACTCAATAACGATGAGACCACCCACCCGTTCGACAGTACGTTCACCTCACTGCAGGACTGCCCGGCAGCCCAACGCGCTTTGGACTATTACTTGAAACCAGGTGTTTCAGATGCGCCTTCAGACCATCGTTTCTTCGACGTAAACCGTCATATCAGCGGGGAAGAAGCCTTGGTTCACGCGTGCGACCTGCTGCGCTGCGCTTCAGCCACCGCCCACGAATCCGCCAACCGATTACAAGGGTCGAGCCGCGACCTGGCTTTTTCTGTGGTGCATATGATTGATCTGGTCAAGGTGATGCTTGACCGGTCACTGGATGGCTACCCTACTCGCTAGGCGTAACGCTTGGGAATGGCACCGCGAATGCGGGACCGGGAAAATATTTTCCAATAGACGGGATAAAAACATTTGACTTGCAAATGATAATGATTATTATTGCATCAGCTGGTCGCGAGATCAGTCGATAGGCCAGAAGACCTTAGGTCGGACTTCTGGAATATCTCCTCATCAGGCTAATCACGGTTTTTGACCCGGCTTTTTGCCGGGTCTTTTTTTGCCGATTTTTCGGCTTATGGCTTCAGGCTAATGAAGTCTTTGGGGTGTCGCTGATTGAATGGCGGCGATGATAGCAAATGAATATCCCGTTACAAGCGCTCCCAGCCCTACCGACGAAAACTATCGACAGGCAGCACTTGAGAATCAATCGCGGACTCACTAAGCTCCCATAGCGTCCAGGGAGGACGCCCCCTCTTTTCTGTCACGCAAATCGTCCCGACATCCTCCTCCTTGCGTGTAAAGTAACGGTCATAAAATCCATCACAGGAACCGTGACCGTGGCTAAATCTTCCTTTGATATCAGCGCCAATTTCGACAGCGGCAATATCGAGATCGTCGACATCAGCAACCCTTTGCAATCACTGCTGAAGATCAGACCCGACACCCGTAGCGCCCACTTCCAGTGGTTTCACTTCAAGGCCAGCGGCTTGCACGTCGGCCAGGAATATTCCTTTCGCCTGCTCAATGCCAGTCAATCTTCCTACAACAAAGCATGGACGGGTTACCAGACCGTCGCTTCTTACGATCACGTCAACTGGTTCCGTATTCCCACACAGTTCGAAGGCGACGCCCTGCGCTTTCACTTGGAAGCCGAACAGTCTCACGCCTGGTTTGCCTATTTCGAACCCTATAGCCGTGGCCGCCACGACTGGTTGATCGAGCAGGCACTGCACAAGGCCGGGACCGAACTGCTGGCCATTGGCAAAAGCGTGGAAGGCCGCGACATTCAACTACTGCGCAAGGGCAGCGGTGCCGAAGGTCGACGCAAGGTCTGGATCATCGCCCAGCAGCATCCCGGCGAGCACATGGCTGAGTGGTTCATGGAGGGCGTGATCGAACGCCTGCAACATCAGGACGACACGCGCTTGAACCAACTGCTGGCCAATGCCGATCTGTATCTGGTGCCCAACATGAATCCTGACGGTGCCTTCCACGGCCATCTGCGCACCAATGCCATGGGTCAGGACCTCAACCGCGCGTGGCAGAGCGCCAGTCCGCAAATCAGTCCTGAGGTATTTTTCGTCCAGCAGCAAATGGAAAAATACGGCGTAGATTTATTCCTGGACGTTCACGGAGACGAGGAAATCCCGCACGTCTTCACTGCCGGTTGCGAAGGTAACCCTGGCTACACGCCACGCCTTGCCGAACTCGAAGAGCGCTTTCGCAGCGATCTCAAGCATCAGACCAAAGACTTTCAGACCACTCACGGCTATACCCGCGACGAACCGGGCCAGGCCAACATGACCCTGGCCTGTAACGCGGTCGGGCAGAAATACGACTGCCTGTCCCTGACCCTGGAGATGCCGTTCAAGGATCATGACGACCACCCGGATCCTCGCACCGGCTGGTCCGGCAAACGCTCGATGCAACTGGGCAAGGATGTATTGAGCACCATAGCGAACATGGTCGACGAATTGCGCTAATCCAACGACTTGTCACCTTCCCCGTGGCCAGGGAACTTGCTCCCTCGCCGCGGGGTTTTGCCCTTCAGCCCTTGCCTCGCAACATACTGTCCAACACCTCATCCCGACGCACCCAACCATGAAACAGTGCTGCCGCCAGATGCACCAGCACGGTCAGGAACAATAGGTAAGCCAGGTAGCCGTGGGCCTTGCGCAACAGTGCGAAGGTCTGGGCATCTGCCGGCACGATGGAAGGCAATTGCAGGGAACTGCTGAGCATCACCGGGTCTCCCGCCGCTGAAATCATGCCCCAGCCCAACAATGGCAAAATCAACATCAAGGCATACAGCAGCGCATGGGACGCCTTGGCCGCCAACGCCTGCCAGCCTGGCAGATCGGCCGGCAATGGCGGTTGGCGCGTCGTAAAGCGCACCACCAGGCGCACGATCACCAGCAGCAAAATCGCGATGCCCAAGGGTTTGTGCAACTGAAGCAGCCATTCATGGCGCTCGGACACCGAGGCCACCATACCCGCGCCGATAAAGAGCATGGCGATGACCATCAATGCCATCAACCAATGCAGCAGTCGCGCCAGCGGTGCGAAGTGTCGAGGGGCGTTCATGGGCGGGACTCCTTGTTAGCGGGCAATTGACTGACTTCGCTGGTGCGCCGCAAGTACGAACTGGCATACGCGGCAGAGCGCGCCGCCAAAAGCGGGTCTTCTGAACCTTCGATGCCGCTGGGCAGAATCAACGGGTCATAGTTGATGTCACGGCATTCGCCGTCGTCCTGCGCCTGGGTGCGCTCCAGCACCAGCGTACCGGCGTTGAGCACCTTACGATCTGCGGGCCAGGCTTTGCTGGCGTCATTCACCGGATCGCCTGGATTGGCCAAAGTGATATTCAGCTGCCAGCGCAGCGGCCCCGCCGCCAGCCGTTTCACCAGATCCTGCTCCAGAAAATCAGCGCCCTGGGGTGGCGCCACTTCCGTAGCATCCGAAATCACCGGCACCACGCCCCAGCGCACCGCCTGGCGTTGTCCCGCAGGATTGACCAGGTAAAACGCATTGATGCCGTTATAGGTTTCGGTGGCATAGCTGGCCGAGGGCTTCGCGGTCTTGATCCATTGCAGGAACGGTTTGGCTTCCGGGTGCGCAGCAAAGAAAGCCGGGACGGCCGCAGGGTTGGGTTTGCCCGTGGCGGGATCCGGCGACTGGGCCTGTTGCAACTGATAGAACGCTTCGGGCGTGCCCACCGGAAACACCGGCATACTGTTCATCCCGGTACGCCACTGCTGGCCGTTGGCCTGGGTGAAGCGCAACGCCAGACTGCGAATCGGCACACTGTTGTCCGGCGCATAGGGGTTGCCGCTGGGCAAGGCAAATCGCCCGACGACCGGCGTGCGCGCCTCCATGAAGACCTGCGCACTGGAATAGGGGCGAGCTTCACCGCTGCTTTGGAAATAGCCCGCAACGCAAACCCCTTTGGAGTGATTGCGACGAAAGCCGGGGTGCACGCCGTTGTTCTTTTCCAGCACATTGACCAGCGCATTCGGCGTCAGGCGTTGTGGGTCAAGGGTTCCATTGACGTAGGCAAATGTCCCGGCCAACGCGGCGACAATCACGGCGATGCCGGTCAGGCGCAGCGCCAGGCTGGTGGCCCCCAACGGCGGCCGGCTCGGTTCAGAGGAAGGGTCAACCATGACGAAGCTCCAAGGCCCAAGGCCATTTGTACAAAGGACCCGTCAGACGAAAGCCTGAGGGTTTTATTCCCACGCTTCGTATTTATTTTTTCCAGGCTGGAATAATCTCGTTTGGGAGTCGTCTTTCCACTCCCGGCGCAGTGACTGCCAAAGAAGCACAGCCATGAACGAACTCGACGAACAGTTGCGTATGCTCATCCCCCGACTACGGCGCTTTGCCGTGTCGTTGACGCGCAACCCCAGCAACGCTGACGACCTGGTGCAAGCGTGCCTGGAGCGGGCCTTGTCAAAATGGAACGACAAACGTGCCGACGGTGACCTTCGAGCCTGGCTGTTTTCGATTCTGTATCGACAGTTTCTCGACAGCCATCGTCGCTCCCGACGCTATGCCCGCATGCTGGAATTTTTCACCGGCCGCGACGACGCTCACCCTTCGGCCGAGCGCAGCGTAATCGCCCAATCGTCCCTCGAGGCTTTCGATCAACTGACCACCGAACAACGCGCGCTGTTGCTGTGGGTCTCGGTGGAAGGCTTGAGCTATCAGCAAGTGGCCGACATCCTCGACGTACCGACCGGCACCGTAATGTCACGCATATCCCGCGCCCGCCAGGCCCTGCGCCAACTCAGCGACGGCGAAATCACCCGCCCTGCCCTGCGGATACTCAAATGATCAGCATGCCCCCCAGCGACAACGACCTGCACGCCTTCGTCGATCGTCAACTGAGCGAAGCCGACCAGCGTCTGATGGAAAACTACCTGGCCAATCACCCGGAAGTCGCCGCCCGCGTCCAGGCCTGGCAACAGGACGCACAACACTTGCGCGCGGCCCTGAACGCAGGCCTGCAACACGCGCCCAATCCGGACCTCGACCCGACAGCGATCCGCCAACGCCTGAAACATCGGTTCCATCGTCATCTGGCCAGCGCGGCAGTGTTGCTGCTGGCCGTCAGTGTCGGCGGTTTGAGCGGCTGGAAGGCCCGGGAGATGACGCTGGCCAGCGCTATGCTGCCCATGACCGACGCCTTGCAGGCGTATCGACTGTTTGCCCAACAAGGCATCCTGCCGGCCGATTATCAAGGCGGCGACGAGAGCACCATGCAAGGCTGGCTCGACCGTTACTTCACCCGGGCCAACCGCCTGCCAGATCTGTCGGGGGCAGGATTCAAGCCGGTCAGCGGGCGATTGCTGAGCACTGAGCAAGGGGCGGCGGCGATGGTGGTTTATCAGGACCCGAGCGGCCAGAAGATCAGCTTCTACGTGCGTCCACCGGGCCCGAAAAACTTCCTGCTACCGCGCGGCAGCCGTCGCGACGGCGAGTTGCAGGCCGAGTATTGGTCCGGGCCGGGATACAACTATGCGATGGTCATACCCAGTGATACGCCAGCGGCGCAAAAGCTCAAGCAGACCCTGAATTTCTGAGCACCGCAGATCCCTGTGGGAGCGGGCTTGCTCGCGACACTCAACATCAATGTCGCTTGGCACACCGCTTTCGCGAGCAAGCCCGCTCCCACAGGGGTCGGGGATGTCCGTGAAATTTAACCCTGCCCAAACACCTGCGAAGGCCTGCGCAGCAGTGGGTCGAACGGATTGATCCGCGGCCCGATCAGCGCCGCCTCGCGCTTGAGCATCTCCACCACCGTCGGCAGGCGGTCGGGCCCCAGTCGATCACTCACGGTCGCCACGCTCAACGCCGCCACGGCGCGGCCCTCCCGGTCCAGGATCGGCACAGCCACTCCGGCCATGCCCTGCAACACGCCGGTATTGCGTCCGGCGTAGCCCAGTGCGCGCACGTTCTCCACTTCCGTGCGCAGGAAGACTTCATCGTACAGATGAAAATCCTTGAGCCGTGGCAGGTTGTACTGGATCACCGTGTCGCGCTCTTCTTCCGGCAGGAACGCCAGGATCGCCAGGCTGCCCTGCCCCACACCCAACGCCACGCGACCGCCGATGTCGCCGGTGAACGTGCGGATCGGGAAAGGACCTTCACTGCGGTCCAGGCAGATCGCATCAAAACCACTGCGCGCCAGCAGAAATAACGAATCCCCCAGGGACGCCGACAGCCGTAGCATGGCGGGCCGCGTCAGCTCACGCAGGTTGCCGGTGTTCCCGGCGCGCGCGGCCAAGGCAAAGAAGTCCAGGCTCAGGCGATAGCGTTTGCTGCGCGCGTCCTGCTCGACCATGCCTTCGTCCATCAGGCTGCGCAGCATGCGATGCGTGGTTGGTTGAGACAGGCCGATGCGCTGAGCCAACTGCGTGACCCGCTCCCCGCCCTCGATGGTTTCTCCCAGGCTGCGCAACACGGCGAACAGTCGGGAGACCGCGCCGACCCCGACTTCGTTTTTTTCATTATTCCGATCAATGGAATCTGACATGAAATTTCTCGGTAGTTAATTTACTCACCGAAGGAAACTAAAAATAGTCGTCGCTTCAGTGAAATAGTCCATTGAGCCCATCCTATTCTTCGTCCTACTCTGCGTCCATACAGGGGCGATTCGAACAACAGCGGCAGCCGACCTCACGTCGAGCGCCAACGCACCCCGCAGCATCTTTTCGTATCTGCCCATACAAAAAAGCGCGCCTTGTGGCGACGCATAACAATCTCAGGTGGAGCGCAATCATGGCTTTTGTGCAACTTGAAGGACTTGGCAAACGTTACGGCGATATCGATGCCGTGGTGGACACCCATCTCTCGGTGGAAAAAGGCGAATTCGTCTCGCTGCTGGGCCCCTCCGGCTGCGGCAAAACCACCACCTTGCAAATGATCGCCGGTTTCGTCGAAGTCAGCAGTGGACGCATCCTGCTGGACGGTCGCGATATCACCCACGCCAAGCCCGCCAGCCGGGGCCTGGGCGTCGTGTTCCAAAGCTACGCGCTGTTCCCCCACATGACCGTCAAGGACAACGTCGCCTTCGGCCTGCGCATGCGCAAAGTGCCCGGCGCCGAACTGCAGCAACGGGTGAATCGGGTGCTCAAACTGGTGCGTCTGGACCTGCACGCCGAGCGCTACCCGCGGGAGCTCTCGGGCGGCCAGCGCCAGCGTGTGGCACTGGCGCGGGCGCTGGTGATCGAACCGCCGGTATTGCTGCTCGACGAACCGCTGTCCAACCTCGACGCCAACCTGCGCGAGGAAATGCAGTACGAAATCCGCCGCATTCAGCGCGAAGTCGGCATCACTACATTGATGGTGACCCACGACCAATCCGAAGCACTGTCCATCAGTGACCGGGTCGTGGTGATGCAAGCCGGGCGCATCACTCAGATCGACGCGCCGTACACCCTTTACGAACACCCGCGCACCGAGTTCATTTCCGGCTTCGTCGGCAAAGCCAACCTGCTGCCCGGCGAGCGCGACAGCCAGGGCAACGTTCAAGCTTGTCGCCAGGGCCACGGCCCACTGGTCTTGAGCCTGCGTCCAGAGAAAATCGATCTGTGCCAAGCCGGCTCGGGGCGCTTGCAAGGCGTCATCGTCAGCCGCTTCTTTCTCGGCAGCCAATGGCTGTACGGTGTTTCGACCAACCTGGGCGAACTCAGCGTGGTGCGCCGCAACGACGGCTGCGCGCCGATGAGCGAAGGCACGGCGGTGGGTCTTGACTGGGATCCGGCGCTGCTGCGCGTACTGAGCGTGGACGAGGTCCCGGCATGAAGCTGATCGATGCAATGCGCCGGGGAAGGCCGGGCTACCTGATGTCCGCCCCCGCCCTGGCCTGGTACCTGGGCCTGCTGGTCATTCCCTTGGGGCTGACGTTGGTGCTGTCGTTCAACGTCTTCGACTACGGCACCGGCATCGACGGGGACGCCTACACCCTCGACCACTACGCCAGCCTGCTGAGCGACCCATACTATTACGAGATCTTTTTGCGCACGTTCTGGATCAGCGCACTCACCACCCTATTGTGCGTGCTGATCGGTGTGCCCGAAGCCTATATCCTCAGTCGCATGGGCGCGCCGTGGCGCTCGATTTTCCTCATTCTGATTCTCACGCCGCTGCTGATTTCGGTGGTGGTGCGAGCCTTCGGCTGGAGCCTGCTGCTGGGTGCCGACGGGCTGGTCAACCAGACTTTTCAAGCCTTCGGCGGCTCCCCGATGAAGCTGCTTTATACGCCGTTTGCCGTGGTCATCGCCCTGGTGCATGTGATGCTGCCCTTCATGATCATCCCGGTCTGGACCTCGCTACAAAAGCTTGACCCAGCCGCCGAACAGGCCGCGCTGTCCTTGGGTGCCAGCCAGTTCACGGTGATGCGCAAGGTCGTGCTACCGCAGATCATGCCCGGCGTGTTGTCCGGCACCCTCATCGTGTTCGGCCTCGCCGCCAGCTCCTTCGCCATTCCCGGCCTGCTCGGCGGACGCCGTCTGAAAATGGTCGCCACGCTGATCTACGACCAGTACCTGTCGGAGCTGAACTGGCCAATGGGCGCGGCGATTGCCGTCGCGTTGCTGCTGCTCAACCTGCTGATCATGCTGTCGTGGAACCGGATGATCGAAGGCCGCTACAAGAAGTCATTGGGGTAACTCGTCATGTCCAGGAACGGTCCTTTCGCCCTGTTGTTTCATGCCCTGGTGGTGGTGTTCATGATGGCGCCCCTGGTGGTGGTGTGTCTGGTTGCCTTCACCCCGGAAAACACCCTGAGCCTGCCGACCACGGCGTTTTCCCTGCGCTGGTTCCGTGCGGTGTTCGAACGTGCCGACTTTATCGATGCGTTCTACAACAGCCTGATCCTGGCGTTCAGCGCGGCGTCGTTGGCGACGCTGATCGCGGTGCCGGCAGCGCTGGCGATCACTCGACTCGAATTCCCTGGCCGGGATTTTTTCAATGCTCTGTTCCTGTCGCCGATCATCATTCCGCACCTGGTGCTGGGTGTGGCGTTGCTGCGGCTGTTTGCGCTGATGGGCGTGAACGGCAGCTTCACCTGGCTGATCTTCGCCCACGTGCTGGTGATTACCCCGTATGTGCTGCGCCTGGTGCTGGCCTCGGCCATCGGTCTGGACCGCAGCGCCGAGCAGGCCGCGCAATCGCTGGGGGCCGGGCGCTTCACGCTGTTTCGGAAAATCACCTTGCCGATGATTCTGCCTGGGGTGGCCGGCGGCTGGTTGCTGGCGTTCATCAACAGTTTCGATGAGGTCACGCTGTCGATCTTCGTCACGTCACCGGCCACGCAAACCCTGCCGGTACGCATGTATGTCTACGCCACCGAATCCATCGACCCGATGATGGCGGCGGTGTCGGCGCTGGTCATCGCGCTCACGGCGCTGACCATGATTCTGCTCGACCGGGTCTATGGCCTGGATCGGGTTCTGGTGGGCAAACAATGAGGGCGCCATGGCTCTGCTGACACGACTGGCCGAAGGCGACCGCCCGGCACTGGACTTTACCCTCGACGGCAAACCGGCCATCGGTCTGCTGGGCGATACCCTGCTCACCGCTGTGCTGACCTGCAGCGACCATTTGCGCGGCAGTGACTTCAGCGCCGAGCCCCGGGCCGGTTTTTGCCTGATGGGCGCCTGCCAGGATTGCTGGGTCCGCCTGGGCGACGGCCGCCGCGTGCGCGCCTGCTCGACGCTGCTTGAAGCCGGCCAGCACGTCATCCGTGAACCGGGGCGTCAGCTATGAACAGCGCCGGTAGGGATGGCCTCATCGCGAGCAAGCTCGCTCCCACAAGGGACTTGCAGCAAGCATCACCACCGTCCCCCTGTGGGAGCGAGCCTGCTCGCGATGGCGGCGGCGATAGCACCATAAATCCCACAGCATCGCCTGCGAGGTGGCTATGAAACCGGTCGCCATCATCGGTGCCGGCCCGGCGGGTATCCGCGCCGCCCAGACCCTGGTCGCCCACGGCGTATACCCCATTCTGCTGGACGAAGCCGCACGCGGTGGCGGACAAATCTATCGGCAACAACCGGCCAATTTCAAACGCTCGCCGGCCAAGCTGTATGGCTTTGAGGCACACAAAGCCAGCGCCTTGCACCAAACCTTCAATGACCTGCGCGAACAGCTTGATTACCGACCTGAAACACTGGTGTGGAACGCCGAGGCCGGCCTGCTGGACACCTTGCATGAGGGCCGCGCCGCGCGCCTGGATTACTCCCGTGTGATCGTCGCAACGGGCGCCACCGACCGAATCCTTCCCGCTCCGGGATGGACCCTGCCGGGTGTGTACAGCCTGGGCGCGGCGCAGATCGCCCTGAAGTTTCAGGGGTGCGCCATCGGTGAACGGGTGGTGTTCGCCGGCAGCGGCCCATTGCTTTATCTGGTGGCTTATCAATACGCCAGAGCCGGTGCCAAGGTGGTCGCGGTACTCGACAGCTCGCCCTTGAGCGCCCAGGCCCGCGCCCTGCCCGGCCTGCTGGCTCAACCGGCCACACTGGCCAAGGGGCTCTACTATCGCGCCTGGCTGACCGCCCACGGCATCACTGTGCATCAGGGGGCGAGCCTGTCGCGTATCGACGGAGAAAGGCGCGTCCAGACCCTGAAATGGCGCAACGCCAAAGGCGAGCAAACCCTCGATTGCGACGCGGTGGCCTTCGCCCACGGCTTGCGCAGCGAAACCCAACTGGCTGATCTGCTGGGCTGCGAATTTTCCTGGAGTCACCTGAACCGCGCCTGGCTGCCACAGCGCGACCCTGCCGGTCGCAGCAGCGTGCCAGGGGTCTACCTGGCAGGCGACGGCGCTGGAATCATGGGTGCCGACGCTGCGGAGATAGCCGGCGAACGTGCAGCCCTGGCCTTGCTCGAAGACCTCGGCTACCTCGTCGACCCGCGGCGTTGCGCCCAACTGGAACAATCCCTGAAACGCATCGGCCGTTTCCGACAGGGCTTGGAGCGCGCCTTTGTCTTTCCCACGGATTGGGCCGCCCACGCCGCTGACGAGCTGATGATCTGCCGCTGCGAAGAAGTCAGCGCCGGCGAGATCCGCCAGGTAGTGGGTGAAGGCCATTGGGAAATCAACCGGGTCAAGGCCCATTGCCGGGTCGGCATGGGGCGTTGCCAAGGGAGAATGTGCGGCGCGGCAGCGGCGGAAATCATTGCCAGCGAGAGCGGGCGTCCGGTCGGCGAAATCGGCCGGATGCGGGCGCAAGCACCGGTCAAACCGCTACCGTTTGGCCTGGAGGTCGAGCCATGATCGAAGTGGATGTCGTGATCATTGGCGGCGGTATCGTCGGCGCCTCGGCCGCGCTGTTCCTGAGCAAAGCCGGCCGCCGGGTGGCGTTGCTGGAGCGAGACTTCTGCGGTTCGCACTCCAGCGGTGTCAACTACGGCGGCGTGCGGCGCCAGGGTCGACCGTTGTCACAACTGCCGCTGTCGCAACGGGCCCATGAAATCTGGAGCCAGTTACCGCAGTTGATCGGCATCGATGGGGAGTACCAGCGCAGCGGTCACCTGAAACTGGCCCGCAGCTCCGACGACCTGCAAGCCCTGCACGACTATGCCGCCAGCAGCCAGGGCTTCGGCCTTGATCTGCAACTGCTGGACCGTGACCAGTTGCGCGCCCGCTTCCCATGGGTCGGCGCAGTTGCAGTCGGAGCATCCCTCTGCCCGGACGACGGCCACGCCAACCCGCGACTGGTGTCCCCGGCATTTGCCCAGGCGGCCCGCAGGCATGGCGCACAGGTCTTTGAACAATGCACAGTCAGCCATGTGCAACATGACGGCCAGCGCTTTGGCGTGCGTACCGAAACAGGCCTGGCGCTCCAGGCGCCCTGGCTGCTGAACTGCGCGGGCGCCTGGGCGAGCCATTTTGCCGGGCAATTTGGCGAAGCGGTGCCAATGCATGCCGGGCATCCGGCGATGCTGGTCACTGAGCCCTTACCTTTGGTGATGGATGCCAGCACCGGCGTGGAGGGTGGCGGCATCTACGCGCGTCAGGTCGCCCGTGGCAATTGCGTGCTGGGGGGCGGCCAGGGTTTCGCCCTGGACGATGCCCGCGCCCGACCCGGCCAGAACGCAGTGATCGACATCCTGCGCCAAGCCGTGGAGCTCTACCCTTTTTTGGAGGGTGCCCAGGCGATTCGCACCTGGAGCGGCACCGAAGGTTACCTGCCCGATCGCCAACCGGTGATCGGCCCCAGCAGCACCCAACCCGGCCTGTTGCACGCGTTTGGCTTTGCCGGCGCGGGTTTTCAGATCGGCCCCGCGGTGGGCCAGGCGCTCACCGAGATCATCTGCTGCGGCGCGTCAAAAACGTCGCTGGATGCGTTTTCAATCACCCGGTTTCACTCCATCTCCGTTGCTTGATAGAGGAAGGTCGCGCCAATGAATAACGTCAAACGCAGTGCATTGTTCGGTTTCTGCTCGTTGGGTTTCTCCTGCCTGGGCGCCCTGCTCCCGGTCACCCAGGCGCTGGCCGAGACGACGCTTTATCTGGGCATGAACGGTGGGACCATGGAGCGGCTTTACGCCGACAAGGTCTTGCCGGCCTTCGAAAAAGCCAACAACGTCAAAGTGGTGATCGTGCCCGGCACCTCCGCCGACATCCTGGCGAAAGTCCAGGCCAGTAAAGGCAATCCGCAAATGCACGTGATGTTCCTCGATGACGGCATCATGTACCGGGCCATCGCCATGGGGCTGTGCGACAAGCTCGAAGACAGCCCGCCCCTGGCGCAGATTCCGGCCAAGGGTCGCATCAAGGACCAAGCCGTGGCCGTCAGCCTCGGTGTCACGGGACTGGCCTACAACACACGGTTGTTCAAGGAACATGGCTGGAGCGCGCCCACCTCCTGGATGGACATGGCCGACCCGCGTTTCAAGGACAAACTGGTGTTCCAGTCCCTGGCTTCCTCGACCTTCGGCCTGCACGGTTTCCTGATGTTCAACCGTATTCAGGGCGGCAGCGAAGCCGACGTCGAACCGGGCTTCAAGGCCTGGCCAAACACCGTCGGACGCAACGTGCTGGAATATATCCCGAGCTCCGCAAAGATCTCCGAAATGCTGCAGACCGACGAAGCCGCACTGTTCCCGTTGACGCCTACCCAAGTGACCGCGCTCAAACTCAAGGGCATGCCGGTCGAGTATGCGCAGCCCAAGGAAGGCGCGGTGGTGCTCAACGTCGCTGAATGCGCCATTGCCCAGAACACCCAGCCTGAACTGGCGCAAAAGCTCGCCGCCTTCCTGCTCACGCCCCAAGCCCAGGCCATTGCCCTGGAAGAAGGCGATCAGATCCCGTCCAACCCCACCACACCCACCACTGACAAAACCCGCGGCCAGGTAGAGGCGATGAAGCAGTACCTGGAAACGGCCATTGCGGTAGATTGGGACCAGGTCAACGAGCAACGCCCGGCCTGGAACGCTCGTTGGAACCGCAGCGTCGAACGCTAGACACGTTTGTGGGAGCAAGGCTTGCCCGCGATGCAGGCAACGCGGTCTTTGAGAAAGCGAGGTGCCTGCATCGCGGGCAAGCCTTGCTCCCACAGATAAAACCTTCGCAACAGGGTTTTGTGTTGGGCTGATTATTGGTTAACTGTCTGGCCTCGGGCGCTACGCCCCCTTGATCAGCAGCGAACCTCTCATGCACACCCTCGCTCAACTGCGCGCCGGCCAGCTATCGGGCATCAAACGGCTGGATCTGTCCTGCGGCCTGACGCAGTTCCCCCGGGAAATCTTCGACCTGGCCGACTCGCTCGAAGTCCTCAATCTCAGCGGCAACCAGTTGACTGCGCTGCCCGACGATCTGCATCGCCTGACCCACCTGCGGGTGTTGTTCTGCTCGGACAACCATTTCATTGAATTGCCCGAATGCCTGGGCCGCTGCGCGGCCTTGACCATGGTCGGCTTCAAGGCCAACCGCATCGAACATGTGCCTGGCACTGCCCTGCCGCCGCTGCTGCGCTGGTTGATCCTGACGGACAACCGCATCAGTCAGTTACCCCATGAGCTCGGCCAACGCCCGTTCTTGCAAAAGCTCATGCTCGCCGGCAACCGGTTGCAGCAGTTGCCCACGACCCTGGGGCAGTGCCATCGTCTTGAACTGCTGCGCATCGCCGCCAACCAACTGACCGAGCTGCCGCAATGGCTGCTGGATTTGCCCAGCCTGAGCTGGCTGGCTTATGCCGGCAACCCGCTGGAAACCCAGGCCAATGCCGATATCCTGGCCGAAGCGACGTCCATCGACTGGTCGCAACTGAACGTGCACCAACCGTTAGGCGAAGGCGCTTCGGGGGTGATTCATCAGGCGCTGTGGCAGCCCCTGGGCCAGGTCGCGCGAAACGTCGCGCTCAAGCTGTACAAAGGCCAGATGACCAGCGACGGCTCGCCATTGCATGAAATGCACGCCTGCATTACCGCAGGTCGTCATCCGAATCTGATCGACGTGCTGGGCCAGATCACCGGGCACCCCGAGCAACAGGCCGGACTGGTGATGGAACTGATCGAGCCCAGCTACCGCAACCTGGCGGGGCTGCCGAGCCTGGCGTCCTGCACCCGCGACGTGTATGCCGACGCACTGCATCTAAGCGCTCCCGCGGCTTTGCGCATCGCCCTGGGCATCGCCTCGGTGGCGGCGCACCTGCACCGCCAGGGCATCACTCACGGCGATTTGTACGGGCACAATATTCTGTGCAATGACCAGGGCGATTGTCTGTTGGGCGACTTTGGCGCGGCGTCTTTCCACGCCACTGCCGACACGGTGCAAACCCGTGCGTTACAACGCATCGAAGTGCGGGCGTTCGGGATACTGCTGGGGGAATTGCTGGCGCGGATCGAACCGGGGCTCAGTGCTGAGGGACTGGCAACGTTGCAGGATCTGCAGGCGCGCTGCTGTCAGCCCGAGGTGCTGGGGCGGCCGGGGTTTGAGGAGATTGAAGGCTTACTGCGCGACTGTGGCGAGGGAGCTTGCTCCCGCTGGGCTGCGCAGCAGCCCTAAACAGGCACCACCGTCTGTCAGTAAAACCGCATCGCCCGGTTCACGACGGCTTCGCCACCGAGCGGGAGCAAGCTCCCTCGCCACAAGGTCTTGTGGAGCTTAATCGGCCAATCCGACAAACATGTCCTGCACGTCGTCGTGATTGTCCAGGCCCTCAAGGAACGCCTCGACTTCGGCCATCTGCTCGTCCGTCAGGCCGCTGACCGGGTTTTTCGGCTGGTAGCCGAGCTTGGCGGACAGCACGGTGAAACCTTGCTCCGGCAGCGCCTTCTGCACCGCATCGAGGTCGGAAGGGTCCGTGAGGAACAGCGTCGCGCCGTCTTCGCCCGGCTCGAAATCCTGGGCACCGGCTTCGATAGCGGCCATTTCCGGATCGGCGTCCGGGCTGTCCGGGGAGGCCTCGATCATACCGACATGGTTGAAGTCCCATGCAACCGAACCCGAGGCGCCCAATTGGCCCTTGCGGAACGCAACGCGAATCTCGGCAACAGTGCGGTTGATGTTGTCGGTCACGCATTCGACGATCAGCGGCACCTGATGCGGTGCGAACCCTTCGTAGGTCACACGGTGGTATTGCACGGTTTCACCGAGCTGGCCGGAGCCTTTCTTGATCGCGCGCTCCAGGGTTTCGCGGGGCATCGAGGCCTTCTTCGCCTGCTCGACCACCAGTCGCAGGTGCGCATTGGTGGCAGTGTCAGCGCCGTTGCGCGCGGCAATGGTGATTTCCTTCACCAGCTTGCCGAAGATCTTGCCCTTGGCGTTGGCAGCCGCTTCTTTGTGTTTAACCTTCCACTGTGCGCCCATTACTCACTCTCTTGTCTGTCGCGCCGAGACATCTGCTGGCCGGCGCTGTGGCGCAAGTTTATACGGCCTAAACCGGCTGATCGACCAAAAAATTGCCCCTGATGAATCAACATTTCCCCAGCGTGTTGTAGGGAATTTCTGAAACAACGATTCGCCCCCCCCTTTCATCCCGTGGTTCCGTACTCTCATGGCCTTCTCCCTCAGCAAGTAAGAACGGCGATGCGCAACGACACGGAAAGTCCCTTCAGCCTGACACTCACGCAAAGCAACTTGCGACTGCAAGTACTGAGGTTCAACGGTCGCGAAGCCCTTAACCAGCCGTACCGCTTCGACCTTGAACTGATCGGCCTGGCGCCGCCGATCAATCCCGACATTCTGCTGGGCCAGCCAGCCTTCCTGCGACTGGATGGCGAATCCGGCGTGCATGCAATTGTGCAAAGCGTCGGCCTGACTTCCCATGCATCGCTGCGCATCGGCTATCGCTTAACGCTGGTTCCTTACCTCCAGCGCCTGGAACAGGGCCCGCGGCGACGGGTTTTCTATCGGCTCAACGTTGTGCAGATACTGCATCGCCTGTTGGAAGATCACGCGCTACCCGCCCACAGTTACCGCTTCGATCTGCCCCATGGGCAGTATCCCTGCCGCCCGTTCTGTATCCAGTACGATGAGAGCGACCTGGAACTGCTGCACCGGTTGTGCGAAGAAGAAGGCATTCATTACCACTTCGAACACACATTCCATGATCATGTCCTGGTGTTCGCCGAAGACCCGAAAAGTTTCTGTGCGCGTCCTGTCGAACTGACCCAGCGCCCGAATGCCGGCCACCAGCCGAGCATCAAACAGTTGTACCAGCGTCACCATTCCATGGCGCCCGGCCTGCCGCTCGGATACAGCGATCGCGAGATAGCCCGGGCCGGCGACAGCGCGGCGAACCACGCCTTCGAAGGTGAGAACCACGAGAGGATGCGGGGCAATCCGATGCTGGCTCATCGTTATCAAACCGGTCGCCGGAAACTTGAGCGACTACGCTGCCGACAGCGGGAAATCCAAGGCCACAGTACTCACCCCGTCCTGCGCAGCGGCCATATCGTGCAGATCTGTGAACATCCGGTCTCCAACTTCAACGACCAATGGCTGATCACCGAGATCCAGCACCGCGGGCGGCAGTTCTCCATCCTTGAAACGAACCTGCCGCGCACACCGGCAACTCGGGACTACCGCAACCGGTTCTCGGCCATTCCATGGTCCACTGTGTTCCGGCCGGCCCTCAAGCATCCCAAGCCATGCATCCCCGGTTACCACCTGGCTCATGTGCTAGGCCCTGCCGGTCAGCCGGCCGGCCGCGATGAGCGCGGCCATGTCACCGTCAGCCTGTGGACGCCGGATGGCGAAGGCATCACGCTGCCGGTGTCGCGACAGACGCTGAACGACAGCCCAGCCCTGATGGCCGGCAGCGAAGTGCTGGTGAGTTTTCTCGACGGCGACCCCGACCGGCCGGTGCTCTGCCTGGGGGGAGTCGATACCGGCGGAGGACAGCCTCCTACGCCGCCCAAACCGGTGCAGGTCCACAATGATGCGCGGCCGCTATTGGATTGGCTCCTGAACCCGCCAGACCTGACGCCCTGACACCTCTGCACAGCGATCAAGCTTGCTCCCGCACGGCTGCGCAACAGCCGCCGTCATGTGAATGCAGTGACCGATTGCATGCCGGCAAACGTGATCTGGCTCAAGCAAACCCAGCGAAACGGGCTTACAGTAAAAGCACAACGCCGCTCAAGACGGTGCTCTACCTGATGACTGGAGATACCCGGATGCCCTGGAAAAGCTCGGAAAACCGCTACAGCACCGTCACGGTCGCCTTGCACTGGCTGATGCTGATTCTGCTGGCTGTGGTTTATGCCTGCATCGAACTGCGAGGGATATTCCCCAAGGGCAGTGAAGGCCGAACCCTGATCAAGGAAGCTCACTTCATGCTTGGCCTGACCGTGTTTGTGCTGGTCTGGCTGCGCCTGTTTGCCCGTGGCATGGGCAAGGCCCCGGCCATTTTTCCCGCTTCGCCTGCCTGGCAGACCTTCCTTGCACACCTGATGCACGGGGCGTTGTACCTGCTCATGATCGCCATGCCATTGCTGGGGTGGCTGATTACCAGTGCTGAAGGACATCAGGTGATGTTCTATGGTTTTGACTTGCCGCTGCTGATCGATCAGGACAAAGACTTTGCCAAGCAACTGGAGGGCTGGCATGAGTTGGGGGGCACGATCGGCTACTGGCTGATTGGCCTGCATGCCCTGGCGGGGCTGTACCACCACTACATCGTGCGTGATAACACCCTGCTGCGGATGATGCCCAAACGCGGCTGACGCCGGTTATTCAAACCCTCGGCGGCCTTGCAGGCCGCCGGTGTGAACGAAAATCAAGCGGGTGCCGCGGACAAACTGTCCGGCCTCGACCCGGGCCTTGAGCAGCATCAACGCCTTGCCGGTGTACAGCGGTTCCAGTTCGATGGCGCCCGTGGTCTGGATGAAGGCGCTGAGTTCGGCATCGACCCTGGCGAACCCACCACGACTGCCATCGAACAACTCATAATGCGGGTTGCAAAGGCCTGCCTGCCCCACGATGCGTTCGACCTGTTGCGCCACGCCATGGTCCTCAGGCACCGCCAGCACGCCGTAGACCGGGTGCGCCCCCGCTTCAGCCAGCACCAGCCCCGCCAGCGATGTTCCGGTGCCGCAGGCCAACCACCAGCCGTGATAATCCGCCCATCCCACTGTCGCCAGTTGCTCCCGGGCACTGGTCAGCCAGCCCATGCAGCCCTGCGCGCCGGGCCATCCTGAACCGCCCTCGGGCACCGGATGCAAATGTGGATAACGCGCCCCCCAGAAGTCCGCAGCGTGCCGCGCTCGATATCCGCCATAACCCAACCAATGCAGTTCCATGTCGAACGCTTTCAGGTCGAGCACCGTCGGCGTGTCCTGAGGATGGCCGCGCAATAACCCGACGGTAGCAAAACCGAAGCGCTTGCCCGCCGCGGCCAGGGCATGCAGATGGTTGGAATAAGCGCCGCCCACGCTCATGATCCCCTTGGCACCGGCCTCATGGGCAGCGCGCACATGGTGAATCAGCTTGAACCACTTGTTACCACTGATCAGCGGGTCGATCCGGTCCAGACGCAACACCGCCACTTCAACGCCGGCACGGGCGAGCCAATCCAGATGTAGAGGTTCCAGGCGGGGTCGGGGGTGCCAGTCGAGGCAGGAAAGCAGCATTGCAGCAGGGCCGGATAGGAAGATGCCGGCATCTTAACAGCTCGGTGTTGGGAGACTTCAGGATCTGAGTGCACCGCCCTCCCTGTGGGAGCGAGCTTGCTCGCGATAGCGGTTTGTCAGTTGCATAAATGTCGACTGACCTGCCGCTATCGCGAGCAAGCCCGCTCCCACAGGGGGATTGTGGCTTCAATTTTGTGCCTTACAACTGCGCCGCCAATCGCGATCCCTGATTGATCGCCCGCTTGGCATCCAGCTCTGCCGCGACGTCGGCACCGCCGATGAGGTGGACAGTCTGCCCCGCCGCTTCCAGGCCTTGCTGCAACTCGCGCAACGGATCCTGACCGGCGCAGATCACGATGTTGTCCACGGCCAGCACTTGCGGCTCGCCGGCCTCACCGATACGAATGTGCAAGCCTTGGTCATCGATTTTCAGGTACTCGACACTGTTGAGCATTTGCACCTGCTTGTTCTTCAGACCCGTGCGGTGAATCCAGCCGGTGGTCTTGCCCAGGCCCTCGCCAACCTTGGATTTCTTGCGCTGCAACAAGAACACCTGCCGCGCCGGAGCATGGGGCTCGGCCTTGATCCCGGCGACCCCGCCGCGCGCCTGGAGCCGGGTATCGATACCCCACTCTTTCCAGAACGCTTCACGGTCCTGGCTGGTGGCAACCCCCTGATGGACCAGGAACTCCGACACGTCAAAGCCGATACCGCCGGCGCCGATCACCGCGACACTGCGGCCCACCGGCTTACGCTCCAGAATCACATCCAGATAGCTGAGGACCTTGGCATGCTCCACCCCAGGAATCGCCGGCACCCGCGGCGCAATACCGGTGGCCAGGATGATCTCGTCAAAACCGCCCGCGACCAATTGCGCCACATCCACCCGCGTGTTGAGACACAGCTCGACGTGGCTGGTTTGCAACTTGCGCTTGAAATAACGCAGGGTTTCGAAGAACTCCTCCTTGCCCGGCACCCGCTTGGCGATGTTGAACTGGCCGCCTATTTCGCTGGCCGAATCGAACAGCGTCACCTGATGCCCCCGTTCGGCTGCCACGGTAGCAGCGGACAAACCGGCCGGACCGGCGCCGACCACGGCGATTTTTTTCACCTGGGTGACCGGCAAGTAATTGAGTTCGGTTTCATGGCATGCCCGCGGGTTCACCAGGCAACTGGTGAGCTTGCCGCCAAAGGTATGGTCCAGACAAGCCTGGTTACAGCCGATGCAAGTGTTGATTTCATCCGCGCGCCCGGCGGCAGCCTTGTTGACGAATTCCGGATCGGCCAGGAACGGCCGCGCCATGGACACCATATCGGCGTCGCCTTCGGCCAGGATCTGTTCGGCCACCTCCGGGGTGTTGATGCGGTTGGTGGTGATCAGCGGAATACTCACTGAGCCGCGCAGTTTGGCTGTGACCTTGCTGAACGCCGCCCGCGGAACCTTGGTGGCGATGGTAGGAATCCGCGCCTCATGCCAGCCAATACCGGTGTTGATGATCGTCGCCCCGGCCTGCTCGATGGCTTTGGCCAACTGAACGATTTCATCCCAGCTGCTGCCACCTTCCACCAGGTCGAGCATCGACAGGCGAAAGATAATGATGAAATTGGGACCGACCGCCTCACGCACCCGACGCACGATTTCCACCGGCAGGCGCATGCGGTTTTCATAGCTGCCGCCCCAGCGATCGGTGCGGTGGTTGGTATGGGCCGCCAGGAACTGGTTAATGAAATAACCTTCCGAGCCCATGATCTCGACGCCGTCATACTCGGCTTTCTGGGCCAGCACCGAACAGGTGACGAAATCGCTGATCTGTTTCTCGATCCCCTCCTCGTCCAGCTCCTTGGGCTTGAACGGGTTGATCGGTGCCTGGATCGCGCTCGGCGCTACCTGCTTGGGGCTGTAGGCATAGCGCCCGGCGTGAAGAATCTGCATGCAGATCTTGCCACCGGCCTCATGCACGGCACGGGTAACAATCTGGTGCTTGAGGGCTTCTTCCTCGGTGGTCAGCTTGGCCGCGCCGGAGTACACGCCGCCCTCGTCGTTCGGCCCGATTCCGCCGGTGACCATCAGCCCCACGCCGCCACGCGCGCGCTCGGCAAAATACGCCGCCATGCGCTCGAAACCACCGGGTTTTTCTTCAAGGCCCGTGTGCATCGACCCCATCAGGGTGCGGTTGCGCAACGTGGTAAAACCCAGGTCCAGCGGGGCCAGCAGGTGCGGGTAATGAGGGGCGGTCATCGATAACTCCACAACGGGCGATCACGGAAAAATGTGGAGGCTCTGTGGCTTCCATCGGTCATGCCAAACAGCCTAAGAGCCGGAAGCTGCGTGCTCAATGGCCGTAACTGACAACTTAATGATCCAAATGCGCAACGCCCCTTGGCAACACCCCATCGTGGGCCCTACCCTAGTCAGCGAATCCGCACACGGCCGCTGACTGTTTCCCATGCGCAAACTTCTGTACCTGCTGTTGTCACTGGCCTTGATTGCCGCCCTGATCACCTACGCACTGTGGACGGTGGATCGTCCGGCGGGTCATTACCTGTCAGACCTTCGCATCAACCTGGCGGTGAACCAGGGCACCCCCGCCGATCGAGGCAACTTGCTGGGCATCCAGCCCGAACTGTTCCCCACCGACTACCAGAGCCCCGAGCGCCTGCACCGCAAACTGGCGGCCTATCTGCAAACCGCTCGTGACCAAGGCTTGCTCAATGACAAAACCGTGGTGGTCTTGCCCGAGCACATTGGCACCTGGCTGATGATCACCGGTGAAAAAGACGAGTTGTATCAGGCCGCCACGTTGAAGGAAGCCATGAACTGGCTGGCGGTCAGCAACCCGCTGGCATTTATCCGGGCGTTGGTCAGCGCAAAAGGAGACAACCGCCTGGACGACGCTTACCTGCGCATGAAAGCCGACATCATGGCCCGTGACTACCAGGCACTGTTCGGCAGGCTCGCCAAGGAGTTCGGCGTGACCCTGGTGGCCGGCTCCATCGTGCTGCCCGAGCCGAGTGTCAGCGATGGCGAACTCAAGGTGGGCCGCGGCGCGCTGTACAACACTAGCCTGGTGTTCGGCAGTGACGGTCGGCCGCTGGGCCAGCCGCAGCGCCAACGGCATCCGGTGTTCGAGCAACAGGACGTGCTTGGGGCAGACCACCCGGACACCCTCCGCGTCGTCGACACTCCCGCCGGGCGCCTGGGCGTGCTGATCGGAAGTGACAGTTGGTACCCGCTCCACTATCGGCAGCTTAATGAACAAGGTGCGCAACTGGTGGCGGTGCCTGCGTTCGTCAACGGTCGCGATGCTTGGGACAAACCCTGGAGTGGCTATAAAGGGCTGCCGACGCCGAGCGAAGTAAGTCTCAAGGCAGGTGAAGTGAGTGAAGGCCAGGCCTGGCATCGCCTGACACTGACCAGCCAGCCGCCCAGCAGCCAAGCCAAGGGCGGCGTCAGTGTCTTCCTGCGAGGACAGTTTTGGGACAGCGGCAGCGCGGGGCAGAGTTTCATCAGCCATAACGGCGAACATTTCGCCGACGGCGAAGCTCGTGGCGCCCGTCTGCTGAACCTGTGGCTGTAACACCATGAAACCGCAACCGATGCGGCTGGGAGACTTGTCAGTCAGCTTCGTCCACAGCCTGGCCGATGCGGTTGCCAGCCATGGGCAGGATCCCCAGCCTTTGCTCGAACAATACGGTCTGGATGCGGCACGCCTGGCCGAGCCCGGAGCGCGTTTGTCGATCCCTCGCTACATGCGCCTGGGGCACGCCGCCATCCAACAAACCCAGGATCCTGCCTTGGGTTTGCGCATGGGCCAACTTAGCCGCTTGAGCCAGGCCGGGCTGGCAGGCGTGACGGCGGCCCAGGCACCGACAGTGCGCGAAGCCGCGCGATGCATGATCCGCTTCGAGCCGCTGTACGGCTCCAACTATCGCGGTCAGTCGAGTTTTCATGAGGACGCCCGAGGCGCGTGGCTGCGGTTCTATTCCATCAGCCCCTATAACGCCTACAACCGCTTCGTCGTGGATTCGATCATCGCCGGCTGGCTGGCGCAATTGTCCTGCGTGAGTGGTGTCGCGTTGCGGGCTGAACGTGTAGAAATCGAGTTCGAAGAACCAGCATACCTGGAGGCCTATCGCGCACTCGGTGACTGCCCTATCCAGTTCGGTGCAGAACACAATCAGCTACGCCTTGGGCTCGACAGTCTCGCCGAACGCAACCCCCAACACTGCCCCGGTACCTGGCGTCACCTGGTTCAGCTGTGTGAACGGGAACTGGAGCAATTGACCCGCACCCGCAGCCTGCGCGAGCGCATCATCCAACTGCTGGGGCCATTGCTCAATGGTGGCCGGGAACCCGACCTGGAAGAAGTGGCGATGCGTCTGAAGCTGCCAACGTGGACGCTGCGGCGCAAACTGGCCGAAGAAGGCACGCAATTTCGCGCAATCCTCAACGACACCCGCCGCGATCTGGCCATGACCTACATTCGCGACACTGAACTGGCATTCGGCGAAATCGCTTACTTACTGGGGTTCGCCTCGGCCGAGGCATTTCAACGCGCCTTCAAGCGCTGGAACAACCAGACTCCGGGAGAGTTCCGGCGCAGTCGGAGAAGCACTTAAGTTCAAGCTTGCCGCTTACAACGTGTGGCTTGATCTACAACTCCGTCGCATCCTCGGCAGGTTCCAGGGGATCAAGCTCATACGCCTGATATTCCAGCAACTCTTCCTGATAATCGTCCATCTTGAATCCTTCCCATAACGTAACGTTGAAACCGATGCCTGATGGCGCTGGAATCAGCATAAAGCCGCTTTATGAACAAAACATGAAGCAAAAGCTTCATGAATTAAACGTAGCACAGCGCTGGGAAATTACTGTGTGCAGGTGTGGCAAGGGATTTCCACCCTTGCCACTGAGCATCAAGAGGCGGGAAGCGGCTGGATTGGCTCGGCGGGGGCCGGTAAGCCGCTGGAGGGTGGCGGGGTAACGGCTGGCGTCGACGGCTCTGGCTCGGATGATTCAGGCTCGCTGGGTGCGATGGGCGCGGGCTCTGCCGGCGGCGCGACCGGCTCCGAACTGGCAGGAGAAGTCTCGACAGGCGCGGGCGAGGCCTCCTCTATCGGCGCGACAGGTGCCGGTTCTGGCGCAGGCTCTGGCTCTGGCTCTGGAGCAGGAGCAGGAGCAGGAGCAGGAGCAGGTTCCGGCTCTGGAGGCGGAGCGGGTGTGGGCATCACTGCCGGCGCTGGGGTAGAAACCGGTGACAACGCTGCCGGCTCGACCTGGGCTTCCGGAACGCCAAGCTCGGCTTTGGGCTTTTCGGTTTCCTCTACGGGTTTCTTCGCCTCGGGAGGCAGGAACAACTCCACCAGGGCAAAGAAACGCTCATAGAACTTCGCCGACGACACGGTTTCGCTGGCGACCTTGACCATCGAATCATCGGACGAGCCGATCGGCATCGACACCGATCCCAACACCCCCACGCCGAGGCTGGCGGAGTTGTTGGTTTTCTTCAGCGCATAACGGTCCTGCAAGGCGTTGGCAAACATAGTCGCGCGGTGTCCGGGACCGCTGTCTTCAGCACAGACCAGATTGAAACTGATCTCCATATGGGTTTCGCCGGTCTGCTGAAAACTCTTGTGACCGCTGACCAGCTTCGGATCGCTGCTGGTAATGATGTAGCCCTGGCTGAGCAATGCCCGGCGCCCGGCTTCGCAGGTCGCCGCATCATTCACTGAATAAGAGCGCGAGAACGTACCGGAGTCATCGAAGTTTTCGTGCTCGTAAATCGCGGTTTTCTTCGACGAACAACCGGCTGCAACGGCCAGCACCAGCGCAAGCCCGACGGTGCGCATAGGAAATGATTTGAACATTGAACATCCTGAGGAAAACGATCCGGGGCGTATTGTGCAACAGAACGCTGCCGGGCAGCGTGGCTAATCTTGTCTCAAACGGGTTACAAGTCTACTGGGGGTTATTTGCCGGAAAAAGACGCCCATTCGATGGATCGACGAAGATACTGCCCGATGCAACAAGCGGACACAAAAAACCCGGCCTTTCGGCCGGGTCGTTTTGAGGCAAGCCATCAGGGCACTTAGAAGCGCTCGATGTCCGCCTCACTCTCCAACTGCTTGCGATAGGCGGCGAAATCCTGCTGACCCACGCGAGAAGCGAGATAACGGCGATATTGCGCCTTCTCCTCATCGCTCGGTGCTGCCGCTTCGTTCACACGGTTCAAACGCACGACGACCAGACTGCCGTCGGGCAACGTCACGCTGCTGAACGTCGGCTTGTCTTTCGATTCGGGCTTCGGCATCCGGAACAACGCCTGCAGCACCGCCGGGTCGATACCTTCCTGGCTTCGGCTCGCCGCCTCGATGACTTTCCAGTTCTGGCCGTCGACAGGTTTGTCCAAGGCCGTCTTGCCATCGCGCAAACCGGCGATCAACTCATCAGCCCGGGTCTTGGCCGCCGCACTGGCATGTTCCTTTGCCAGTTGAGCGCGAATGGCCCCGTCCACGCTTTCCAGTGGCATCTGCTCAGGTTTGCGGTGCTCCTTGGCACGCAGCACCACCACGGTTTCCGGGTCCAGTTCGATGGCGGTGCTGTTTGCACCCTCATCCAATACTTCCGGGCTGAACGCGGCCGTCACCACGGCGCGATTGGCCGCAATCCCTTCCCCACCCTCACGGCCAAATGGTGCCGACGTGTGAACGGTCAGTTTCAGGTCCTGGGCCGGCTGTGCCAGATCGGAGGCTTCGAAAGCGGCATCCTCCAGTTGCTTGGTCGCCTCCACGAAACGCTGCTCAACCTGCTGGGTTTTCAGATCGCGGACAAGTTTGTCCTTCAGGCTGGCAAACGTTGGCACTTCAGGCGCTTCGACTCCCAACAACTTGATCAGGTGGAAACCGAAATCGGTACGTACCGGCGCCGATACCTGATCCTTGCTCAAGGCATACAGAGCCTTTTCGAACTCCGGATCGTAGACGCCCGGACCGGCATAACCGAGATCGCCGCCATTGCTAGCAGAACCAGGGTCCTGGGAGAACTCCTTGGCCAACGCCTCAAACGATTCGCCCTTGGCCAAACGAGCCTGAATCTCTTCGATCTTGGCCTTGGCCTGGGCTTCGGTGACCTTGTCGTTCACTTCGATCAGGATGTGCGCAGCACGACGCTGTTCGGACAGATTCGCGATTTCTTTCTGATAGGCCGCTTGCAGGTCTTCATCCTTGACGCTGACCTGATCGAAGAAAGAAGCCTTCTTCAGCTCAACGTAGTCGATGACCACCTGGTCTGGCGTCATGAATTCCTTGGCATGCTTATCGTAGTAAGCCTTGACCTCATCATCGGTCAGTTTCACCGTCGACGAGTCGGCCTGGATATTCAAGGTGGCGAAATCCCGGGTCTGTTTTTCCAGACGGGCGAAGGCCAACACCTGGGCGTCGGTGACAAAACCACTTCCCGCCAGACCTGCGCGCAACTGGCCGATCAGCATCTCCTGAGCCAGCATCTGACGAAATTGCATGCGGCTGTAACCCAGCTGGCGGATCACCTGATCGAAACGCTCGGCGCTGAACTTGCCATCGACCTGAAACTCAGGCGTTTGCAGGATCACTTGATCCAGCGCGGCTTCGGAGAAGGCGAATTTCGAATCTTGCGCGCCTTGCAGCAACAGCTTGCGATCGATCAGGCCTTTGAGCGCTGAGTCGCGCAGCATTTTTTCGTCCAGCAACGAAGCGTCGAAATCCTTGCCCAACTGTTGCATGAGCTGACGACGTTGCATGTCGACCGCCTGGCTCAGCTCGTTCTGGCTGATCTCTTCGCCGTTGACCTTGGCTGCGTCATTGCTGTTGGTGGTGGCTTGAAAAATGGCATCGAAACCGGTCAACGCCATCAATACGACGATGACCCCGATGATGGTTTTGGCAATCCAGCCTTGTGAATTGTCCCTGATATTCTGCAGCATGCGTCCCCCAGAAACGGTTGAACTTCAAATTTAGGCAACCGTGGAGCGTGGGTAGAATCCGGATAGAAGAAAGGCGCATCCGAGGATGCGCCTTCTCGTAACTGGCGGAGCGGACCGGACTCAAAC
The DNA here is from genome assembly GCF_039581215.1 of Pseudomonas halotolerans. NCBI lineage: Bacteria > Pseudomonadati > Pseudomonadota > Gammaproteobacteria > Pseudomonadales > Pseudomonadaceae > Pseudomonas > Pseudomonas halotolerans. Next base: position 92,710 of record NZ_JBCNTJ010000009.1, on the reverse strand, counting down.
CCGCGAGCCCTGGCGTGACACACCGGCTACAAACCGGCTGTATGACCGCTCCGCTGCCAAGCCAGGCATGACCCCGACCCGGATAAACTCGGTAAAACCTTAGTCGTTAACAGCTTCTTTCAATGCCTTGCCCGCTTTGAAACCAGGCTTCTTGGCAGCAGGGATTTCCAGCGTCTGACCGGTCTGCGGGTTGCGGCCGGTACGCGCGGGGCGATCAGTCACGGAGAAGGTGCCGAAACCAACCAGAACTACGGAGTCGCCGGCCTTGAGAGCGCCAGTGACGGATTCGATCACAGCGTCCAGCGCACGGCCAGCAGCAGCTTTCGGGATATCAGCGGATGCAGCGATAGCATCAATCAGTTCCGACTTGTTCACTCTAAGTCCCCTTATATCTATTTTGAGATGATTCTAAGTTTTTTTGGTGAAAGCAAAAACGAGTGCTGAATGGCCTACAGACACTTAAGAGCCGCTTTATAACAAGGGCTCTAAAAAACTGTCAAGGAAGCCCCCCAAGCAAATACGTATTAATGCGTGCTAATTCTTTCCTTAGAGTCAGACTCGCGCTTATCGTCCTTCGCGACTATCTCTGGAGCCACATCCGGCAAGGGCTCCGGCGCGTATTGCAGCGCAATTTGCAGGACCTCGTCAATCCATTTAACCGGTTTGATCTGAAGATCCTGCTTAATGTTGTCAGGAATCTCCTTCAGATCGCGGACATTCTCTTCAGGAATGATCACGATCTTGATCCCGCCACGGTGAGCCGCCAGCAGTTTTTCCTTCAGGCCGCCAATGGCCAATACCTGGCCACGCAGAGTGATTTCACCGGTCATGGCGACATCGGCACGCACCGGGATGCCGGTCAGCGCGGAGACCAGGGCCGTACACATGCCCACGCCGGCGCTAGGGCCGTCCTTGGGCGTAGCCCCTTCTGGCATATGGATATGGGTGTCGCGCTTCTCATGGAAGTCCAGGGGAATGCCCAGGCTCCGCGCACGGCTGCGCACGACCGTCAGCGCGGCAGTGATCGACTCGACCATCACATCGCCCAGGGAACCGGTCTTGATCAGTTGACCCTTGCCCGGCACCACGGCCGCTTCAATAGTCAGCAACTCACCACCGACCTGAGTCCACGCAAGGCCGGTCACCTGGCCAATCTGATCCTGCTGCTCGGCGAGGCCGTAGCGGAACTTGCGCACCCCCAGGAAGTGCTCCAGCAGGTCTGCTGTAACCTTGACCGCGAAGCGTTTTTCCAGGGCATGCTCTTTGACCGCCTTGCGGCAGACCTTGGCAATTTGCCGCTCCAGACCACGCACACCCGCCTCGCGGGTGTAGTAGCGGATAATGTCGCGGATCGCTTCCTCGTCAAATTCCAGCTCGCCTTTTTTCAGGCCGTTGGCTTGGATCTGCTTGGGCGAAAGGTATTTGACGGCGATGTTGATTTTCTCGTCTTCGGTGTAGCCCGGCAGACGAATCACCTCCATCCGGTCCAGCAGCGCTGGCGGAATATTCATGGAGTTGGAGGTGCAGAGGAACATCACGTCCGACAGGTCGTAGTCGACCTCCAGGTAGTGATCGTTGAAATTGTGATTCTGCTCCGGATCGAGCACTTCGAGCAGCGCAGAAGCGGGATCGCCGCGCATATCGCTGCCCATCTTGTCGATTTCATCCAAAAGGAACAGCGGATTGCGCACGCCGACCTTGGTCATCTTTTGAATCAATCTTCCTGGCATCGACCCGATATAAGTGCGGCGATGACCACGAATTTCCGCTTCATCGCGCACGCCACCGAGGGCCATGCGCACGAATTTACGATTGGTCGCGTGGGCAATCGACTCGGCCAACGATGTTTTACCGACCCCAGGAGGTCCCACCAGGCACAATACCGGTCCGCGAATTTTCTTCACGCGCTTTTGCACGGCGAGGTATTCGAGGATACGTTCCTTGACCTCTTCCAGACCGTAATGGTCGGCGTCGAGAATGTCTTCGGCACGGGCCAGGTCCAGACGGACCTTGCTCTGAGCCTTCCAGGGCACCTGAACCAGCCAGTCGATGTAGGAGCGCACCACGGTGGCTTCGGCAGACATGGGCGACATTTGCTTGAGCTTGTTCAGCTCGGCCTGGGCCTTGGCAAGCGCATCCTTGGGCAGGCCGGCGGCATCGATGCGCTTTTTCAGCTCTTCGATTTCGTTGTGCCCTTCGTCACCATCGCCAAGTTCCTTCTGAATGGCCTTCATCTGCTCATTCAGGTAGTACTCGCGTTGACTGCGCTCCATCTGCTTTTTGACACGACCACGAATGCGCTTCTCGACCTGCAGCAGATCGATTTCGCCATCCAGCAATGCCAGCACGTGTTCGACACGGGCAGACAAATCGATGATTTCGAGTATTTCCTGCTTCTGCTCGATCTTGAGGGCCATGTGGGCCGCCATCGTATCGACCAGCCGCCCAGGTTCGTCGATGCTGTTAAGCGACGACAGGACCTCAGCAGGCACCTTCTTGCCCAACTGCACGTATTGCTCGAACTGCGACAAGAGACTGCGGACAAACACCTCAGACTCACGCTCGGGCGCGTCCACTTCGTCGATCAGCGACACTTCGGCCCGGCAATGGCCGTCCACTTCGCTGAAACGCTCGACCGTGCCCCGCTGCTCGCCTTCGACCAGGACCTTGACGGTGCCATCGGGCAGTTTGAGCAGCTGCAGAACGGTTGCAATTGTGCCTACGCGATACAGTGCGTCTTCACCGGGATCATCGTCAGCAGGGTTTCTCTGCGCCAACAGAAGAATCTGCTTGTCACCCGTCATCGCAGCCTCGAGGGCTTCGATAGACTTCTCGCGCCCCACGAACAGCGGGATAACCATGTGCGGATACACCACGACATCACGCAATGGCAGGAGAGGCAATTCGATGGTTGTCTTCATGATTTCGCCTCTACGGCGGCCACAAGGCCGGAAACAGATGGAAGTAAGCTTGAAACCAAGATGGGGGCAGCCTTAAAAAAAAACAAGCGCAAAGACACGTCTAAAACGCGCAAAAAGCAAAGGGGCCCGAAGGCCCCTTCTTTATTCCGGCACCGGGACGCTTAAGCGTCCGGCGCGGCCTTGGCAGCCGGCTCTTTGTTTTCGTAGATATACAAAGGCTTGGACTTACCTTCTATAACGCTTTCGTCGATCACGACTTTACTCACCTCAGACTGCGAGGGGATCTCATACATCGTGTCGAGCAATACGCCTTCCAGAATCGAGCGCAACCCACGGGCACCGGTTTTACGTTCCAAGGCTCGTTTGGCGACCGATTTCAGCGCGTCGGAACGGAACTCCAGGTCTACACCTTCCATCTCGAACAGCTTGGCATATTGCTTGGTCAGGGCATTCTTCGGCTCGGTCAGAATCTGCATCAATGCAGCTTCATCCAACTCGTCCAGCGTGGCCAAGACCGGCAAGCGGCCCACGAATTCCGGGATCAGACCGAACTTGACCAGATCATCAGGTTCGACTTCACGCAGGGATTCACCGACCTTCTTACCCTCTTCCTTGCTGCGCACTTCGGCATTGAAACCAATGCCGCCACGGGTGGAACGGTTTTGAATAACCTTTTCCAGGCCTGAGAACGCGCCGCCGCAGATGAACAGAATATTACGCGTGTCGACCTGCAGGAACTCCTGCTGCGGGTGCTTGCGCCCACCCTGAGGCGGAACGGAAGCCACCGTACCTTCGATCAACTTGAGCAAGGCCTGCTGTACGCCTTCACCGGAGACATCCCGGGTGATGGACGGGTTGTCGGACTTGCGGGAAATCTTGTCGATTTCGTCGATGTAGACAATACCCATCTGGGCCTTTTCCACATCGTAATCGCACTTCTGCAACAGTTTCTGAATGATGTTCTCGACATCCTCACCCACATAACCCGCCTCGGTGAGGGTGGTTGCGTCGGCGATGGTGAACGGAACGTTCAGCAAACGGGCCAGGGTTTCGGCAAGCAGGGTTTTACCCGAGCCTGTCGGGCCGATCAGCAGGATGTTGCTCTTGCCGAGTTCGACCTCGTCATTCTTTTTGTCACGTTGGTTCAGGCGCTTGTAGTGGTTGTACACCGCTACGGCCAGTACCTTTTTCGCGCGTTCCTGACCAATGACATATTGATCAAGGATGCCGCTGATTTCTTTAGGCGAAGGCAACTTATGCGCGCTGCTTTCGGCCTGGGCTTCCTGCACCTCCTCACGGATGATGTCATTGCACAGGTCGACGCACTCGTCGCAAATGAAGACCGAGGGGCCGGCAATCAATTTGCGTACTTCATGCTGGCTTTTGCCACAGAAGGAGCAATAAAGCAGTTTGCCGTTGTCCTCGCCGTTGCGGGTGTCAGTCATTCGATCGATCCAAATCCGATAGGCTTGCAACACAAGATGAAGGCAATTGCGGGCTTTTTCAAGCCCGCAGGCGGCCGGTCATCCCAACCACCTGCATTTTGAGCGGCTTAGGCAGGCATTTGACGCTTGTTGATCACGGAGTCGATCAGGCCATATTCGGCCGCACGCTCAGCGCTCATGAAGTTGTCACGCTCGGTGTCGCGCTCAATGGTTTCGAGGCTTTGGCCGGTGTGATGGGCCAGCAACGAGTTCAAGCGCGAACGAATGTGGAGGATTTCCTTGGCATGAATGTCGATATCCGACGCCTGCCCCTGGAAACCACCCAATGGCTGGTGAATCATCATGCGCGAATTAGGCAGGCAGTGACGCTTGCCCGCAGCGCCACCGGCGAGCAGGAATGCGCCCATGCTGCAGGCCTGGCCGATGCAGATGGTGGAAACGTCGGGCTTGATGAACTGCATGGTGTCGTAGATCGACATGCCAGCCGTCACCGAGCCGCCCGGTGAGTTGATGTACAGATGGATATCCTTGTCCGGGTTTTCCGCTTCAAGGAACAACAGTTGCGCCGCAACCAGGTTGGCCATGTAGTCTTCAACGGGGCCGATCAGGAAGATGACGCGTTCCTTGAGCAGACGCGAGTAGATGTCATAAGCACGTTCGCCACGGGCAGACTGCTCGATAACCATCGGGACCAGGCCGCCTGCGGCTTGGATGTCAGAGCTCTGCTGATAAAAAGAATTGCGGGACATGTCTCGCAGTCACTCCCAAATAGTTATGTCTTGAATACGCATAAGCCAGCGCGAAGGCTGGCTTATGGGTGTGTATTTCTTACCGCAGAACGATCAATCGGCTTGTGGAGCTTCCACCGGCTTGACCGCTTCTTCGTAAGAGACCGCTTTATCGGTCACGCTAGCTTTCTGCAGAACAGTATCCACAACTTGTTCTTCCAGCACAACCGAACGGACTTCGTTCATCTGCTGGTCGTTCTTGTAGTACCAGGACACGACTTGCTCAGGCTCTTGGTAGGCCGAAGCCATTTCCTGGATCAGCTCGCGCACGCGGGCTTCGTCAGGCTTGAGTTCGAACTGCTTGACCACTTCAGCAACGATCAGGCCCAGCACAACGCGGCGCTTGGCTTGTTCTTCGAACAGCTCAGCTGGCAGCTGGTCCGGCTTGATGTTGCCGCCGAACTGTTGAACAGCCTGCACACGCAGACGGTTCACTTCGTTGTCCAGCAAAGCCTTTGGCACTTCGATCGGGTTGGAGGCCAGCAGACCGTCCATGACCTGGTTCTTGACCTTGGATTTGATCGCCTGGCGCAGTTCACGCTCCATGTTCTTGCGAACTTCGGCGCGGAAACCTTCCAGACCGGTTTCCTTGATGCCGAACTGGGCGAAGAACTCTTCGTTCAGTTCTGGCAGTTTCGGCTCGGAAACGCTGTTGACGGTCACGGTGAACTCGGCGGCTTTGCCAGCCAGGTCCAGGTTCTGATAGTCCTCAGGGAAGGTCAGGTTCAGAACGCGCTCTTCACCCGCCTTGGCGCCCACCAGGCCATCTTCGAAGCCAGGGATCATGCGGCCAGAACCCAGTACCAACTGAGTAGCCTTGGCGGAACCACCGGCGAACACTTCACCGTCGACCTTGCCGACGAAATCGATGTTCAGTTGATCTTCGTTCTGGGCAGCACGATCGGCCACTTCGAAACGGGTGTTCTGCTTGCGCAGGATGTCCAGCATCTTGTCCAGGTCGGCATCCGAAACATCAGCACTCAGACGCTCGACAGCGATGGACTCGAAACCGGCAACCGTAAACTCAGGGAAGACTTCGAACGTGGCGACGAATTCCAGGTCCTTGCCCTTTTCCAGCACTTTAGGCTCGACGGACGGGGCGCCGGCCGGGTTCAGCTTCTGCTCGACGACCGCTTCGTAGAACGAAGACTGGATCACATCACCCACGGCTTCCTGGCGTGCGTCAGCTTCATAACGCTGACGGATCACGCTCATGGGCACTTTGCCTGGGCGGAAACCTGGGATTTTGGCCTTTTGGGCAGTCTGCTGCAGACGCTTGTTGACCTGAGTCTCGATGCGCTCAGCCGGCACGGTGATGCTCATGCGGCGCTCAAGAGCAGAAGTATTTTCAACAGAAACTTGCATGGATATTCCTCGTTGCACAGACGTTGGCCGGGCGTTTCCGACCCCAGAATCAAGGGCATGCATTCTAGTAGGTCAAACTCAAGAAGTCACCCTACTGAAAAAGGGCTGGAAACAGGCGCCGAATTTAGGAGCGGACATACGGTCATGCCTCACCCGGATTGCAAATACAGTCGATCATCGCAAGGCTCTGGGTCAATGCTTCTATATATAGAAGCAGCAAACCCGCACGCCCGGCATCCGGACTCGCGAGGAGACCGACGGCATGCCGCGCATCATCAGGAAACACAATCGCGACGACCCGAGCACCCCGCACACCCCCGAACCGGGGCCGGTGATACACAAAACCGCGAATACAAAAACGGCGCAGCCCTCTTCAGGTACTGCGCCGTTCTCTGCTATTTAAATAGCGACTTGTATGGTGCGGACGGAGAGACTCGAACTCTCACACCTTGCGGCGCTGGAACCTAAATCCAGTGTGTCTACCAATTCCACCACATCCGCGTATCAAGCTTTTAAAGCAAAGGCGCCAGATTGTTAATCTGGCGCCTTTCTAGAATATGGGGTGGACGATGGGGATCGAACCCACGACAACGGGAGTCACAATCCCGTGCTCTACCAACTGAGCTACGCCCACCATATTGCCTTGTTGCCTTACTTGTGCCAAAGCTGCCTAATTGGCGCACCCGGCAGGACTCGAACCTGCGACCATCCGCTTAGAAGGCGGATGCTCTATCCAGCTGAGCTACGGGCGCCTTTTTAATCTGTATTCTTGGACGATTACAAACTAAGTGCTTTCAGTGTTACCGAGTTAAAAACAACTAACTCCGCTTCACCTTCTTAACCAGTGCTAGGCTGTGCCCGACAAGTGCGACGAATGTTATAGACGGCCTGATAGGTCGTCAACTCTTTTTTAAAAAAAATTCATTTAATTAAAGGGGTTAGGGGAATTTGCAGACCAAGCGCCTTTGCCCTCACGCCTCGGCATGCGAGAATGCGTTCTCTTTTTTTCCCCTCTCGATGGTTAACCACGCGCAATGACTGCACAACTTATCGACGGCAAATCGATCGCCGCCAGCCTGCGCCAGCAGATCGCCCAACGAGTCACCGAGCGCCGCCAGCAAGGCCTGCGCACGCCCGGTCTTGCGGTGATCCTGGTCGGCAGCGATCCTGCCTCTCAGGTTTATGTCTCGCACAAGCGTAAAGACTGTGAAGAGGTCGGCTTCCTTTCCCAGGCCTACGACCTGCCTTCCGAAACCACTCAGCAAGCGTTGGCTGATCTGATTGATCGCCTGAACGACGACCCGAACATCGATGGCGTTCTGCTCCAACTGCCCCTGCCTGAACACCTCGACGCCTCCAGACTGCTGGAGCGTATCCGCCCGGACAAAGATGTCGACGGCTTCCATCCTTATAATGTCGGCCGCCTGGCCCAGCGTATCCCGCTGCTGCGCCCCTGCACCCCCAAAGGCATCATGACGCTGCTGGAAAGCACTGGCGTGGACCTTTACGGTCTCGATGCCGTGGTTGTTGGCGCGTCCAACATCGTTGGCCGTCCGATGGCCATGGAGTTGCTGCTGGCCGGCTGCACCGTCACCGTGACCCATCGCTTTACCAAGGACCTGGCTGGTCACGTCGGCCGCGCCGACCTGGTAGTAGTTGCCGCCGGCAAGCCCGGCCTGGTAAAGGGCGAGTGGATCAAGGAAGGCGCCATCGTCATTGACGTGGGTATCAACCGCCAGGATGACGGCAAACTGGTCGGCGACGTGATCTACGAAACCGCCCTGCCCCGTGCAGGCTGGATTACTCCGGTCCCTGGCGGTGTAGGTCCGATGACCCGCGCCTGCCTGCTGGAAAACACCTTGTATGCGGCGGAGACCCTGCATAGCTGATACGCCTTTTCAGCCCAGTTCCAAACCCTGTGGGAGCGCGCCCCCCTCGCGATAGCCTTGTATCAGCCCTCATCATTGTTGACTGACACACCGCCATCGCGAGCAGGCTCGCTCCCACAGGTGTTTACGGCCCCTTCATTAAACTTTATTTAATCGCAAGCCCCGGCGGTACAGGCGTATAGCGCTGTCGTCGCCCATACTCATAAAATGCAGCGCTTTTTAACAAGCCATTGCTGCACGGCACCTTCAACTCTATCGAGTCTACTCGCGTGAAAATCCGTCTTTCGATCCTCAGCCTGCTCATCGCTTTCACAGGCACCTTCATCACGCAAAATGTCGACGCGCGGGAAACCATCGCCACCCCCCGAGACACCTCAAAACTGCAAGTCGCCTCGGGCAGTGCGATCCTGCTGGACTTGCAGACGAATAAAGTCGTTTATGCCAGCAATCCCGACGTAGTGGTGCCCATCGCTTCGGTGACCAAATTGATGACCGGTCTGATCGTGCTGGATGCCAAGCAGGATCTGAATGAATACATCTCCATGACCATCGCCAATACACCGGAGATGAAAGGTGTATTTTCCCGGGTCAAGCTCAACAGCGAACTGTCACGCCGGGACGTGTTACTGATCGCCCTGATGTCATCGGAAAACCGCGCCGCCGCCAGCCTCGCCCACCACTACCCGGGCGGTTACGCAGCGTTCATCGCGGCCATGAACGCCAAGGCCAAGGCGCTGGGCATGAGCAGCACCCACTATGTCGAGCCCACAGGCCTGTCGATTCACAACGTTTCCACCGCCCGTGACCTGACCAAGCTGCTGATCGCGGCCCGCAAATATCCATTGCTGAGCGAACTGAGTACCACCAAGGAAAAGACCGTAACCTTCCGCAAACCGGTTTATAGCCTGGGCTTTCGCAATACCGACCACTTGGTCCACAAGGCCGGCTGGGACATCCAACTGACCAAGACCGGCTTTACCAATCAGGCCGGCCACTGCCTGGTACTGGTGACGAAAATGAGCAATCGACCGATGGCGCTGGTGGTGCTGGATGCGTTTGGCAAATACACCCACTTCGCCGACGCCAGCCGGATCCGTAGCTGGGTGGAAACCGGCAAAAGCGCCAGCGTCCCTGCCGCAGCCCTTCAATACAAGGCGGCCAAGAACCTCAAGAGTCGCCAAACCGGCGTAGTCGAGGCGTCCAACTAATTAATCTGGCAAACAAAGCCCCGAATCAACGGGGCTTTGTTTTATTCAAGGCTTTAGGTCACCCAGCGGATCATACGCCTTGGATCCGGGTTCCTCCTGCTCGTCGTCTTCATCCAAAGGCGCCTTGGCGGGGCCGATCGGATCGACTTGAGGGTCACCCAGATCCGGCGAGTCGGGATCAAACCCCAGATCATCGCCGCTAGAGTGTTCGGAAGAATGTGGCCCCGTAGGTGTTTTCGACTGTGCCATGCTTCTCTCCTCGCAATCATGGGCCGGATATTCCAGCCCTGATGTTAGGAGCCTCTGGCATAAGGCGTGGTGCCCGACAGGTGACGAACGGAGGCCTGAAGTCAGTGTGCGGCGCTCAGGGCTTGAGTGGCCCGAGCCGCTGCCTGTTCCTGCCCTGCCCCGGCCAGTTCGCCCGCAGCTTTCAGCCAGCGCTGGGAGTCGACGTTGGCCGGGAGCTGCGTAGGTCGCTGGACCAACACCGCCCAGCCGCCCGCATCTTTGAGAGCCGACTCAAACCCACTGAAGCTCATCAGCAGCCGCCGGTTCATCCCCGATCGCAGCAAGACCGTCTGCTTTTGGCGGTCATAACCGACGAGAATGCTGTACCTGGGCCCAGACCAGAAGGTCGACCCCTGCGTATAGCGCACCAGCACCGGATAACCCGCTGCGACTTGCTCCAACAGTGCCGGCAGCTCGCTGTCGAGGGGGTACACCACCAACCCATACTCGCGCGCCAGGGTCTGCAGGTTCTGCTGCAAATGAGCTTCGCCTTCCGGCAGATGCAGAGGCTTCTCCAGCAGCCCCGGCGTAATCACCGTGCCTTGCAGCGTCAAGAGGCTGGCCAGCGACTGGGGCCCGCCCTGGTACATCTCGCCACGAAAGAACGGCACGCTGTTGAGTTCGACCCGCTCGGGCAGGCGCTGAATCTGCGGCGACACACTCCCTGCGCAACCCGCCAGGGCTGTCAGGCAGGCCGTCACCAGCACCAGTGATCGAAAAGAGGAAATTACCGGCAACATTAGGACTCTCTTGTTAAGGCACCCGACATCGGGCCAGGCAAGGGCCGTCGATCATAAGGCGCAGACAGACGTGGGTATAGCCTTAAACAACAGTCCCACCGCAGCGATAGAACGAACCGGTCCGTCTGTCGTCAGTACCGATCGACTCCCTGCAACACTTTAGCGACTAGACTGTCCATTGTAACGAGTGCGTCGCCCTGAACTTGGGCAGAAGGAGGCACAGATGAGCCTGACCACAACTATTCTGATGCTGATATTCGGCTGGTTAAGCGTCGCCACAGCCATGCTGTGGGGCGTTTTGCGCATTGCACGCCGCCATCATCCAGCTCCCTCACCCACGCGGGCGGAAAAAGCGCCAAAACCGGCCAGGCGCCACGCAGCCGCACACTGACCCTCCCGTCCGCCGTTCAATAATCAAAAAAGCCGCCCGGGCATCGACCCGGGCGGCTTTTGACTGTCTGCAATCAGGCTTTTTCGGCCAAGGCCTTCTGCTGACGACGACGCGACATCATGTTCAACACCTCGATCGCTGCCGAGAACGCCATGGCTGCGTAGATGTAACCCTTGGGCACATGAGCACCAAAGCCTTCGGCGATCAGCGTCATGCCGATCATGATCAGGAAGCCCAGCGCCAGCATGACCACCGTCGGGTTGTCATTGATGAACTTGGCCAGCGGTTCGGCCGCCAGCAACATCACCAGCACCGAGATCACGACGGCGATGATCATGATCGGCAGGTGCTCGGTCATGCCCACCGCAGTAATGATGCTGTCGATGGAAAACACCAGGTCCAGCATCAGGATCTGACCGATCGCAGCGGCAAAGCCGAGGGTCACGCCGGAGGTGGCGGATTTGGGATCATCCGGCGCCGGGTCCATGCTGTGATGGATCTCGGTGGTGGCTTTCCACAGCAGGAACAGGCCACCGGCGATCAGGATCATGTCCTTCCAGGAGAACGCCTGGCCGAGGATTTCGATAACCGGCTCAGTCAACTGCACGATGAAAGCAATGGTACTCAACAAGCCCAGACGCAGGATCAGTGCCATGCCAATGCCGATACGCCGCGCCTTGGCGCGGTGCTGTTCAGGCAATTTATTGGTCAGGATCGAAATGAAGATCAGGTTATCGATGCCCAGCACGATTTCCATGACGACCAAAGTCGCCAGCGCGATCCATGCAGTGGGGCTGGCAGCGAGTTGTAAAAGATAATCCATGGGTCAGTCCTGACTCGATATGACGGGGTTAGAGGGTTTGGGTGGAGGTTTCGGATTCTTCAGCCTCATCCGCCGGCTTCTTCTTGGGGCTGATCAACCCGCCGGTAGCCTCGCTGATAGCCTGTTCCGCAGCCTTATGCGTGTCATCGATAGCCTGCTTGGCCGTTTCGGCTGCTTGCCCCATCAACTGCTGGGCACTTTTTTCGGCCTGTTCACAGCCAACGAGGGCTAGTGTAGACACTGCCAACAAGGCCGCAAAACCCAGGGTTTTGTACGTCATGGATAAATGCCTCTCAGGGTTAAACAGAGCACCAAAGGTGGCTCACCGATGGCCCGGCATTCTAGAGAGTGGGATACTTCAGGAAAATTCGTATTTTCAGCGGTTATACTTCGAGTTTTACGAATCGGCGAACCCATGCTTAATTACCGACAGTTGCATTACTTCTGGGTGGTGGCCAAAACCGGCAGCATCGTGCGGGCCTGCGAGCAACTGAACCTGACACCACAAACCATCAGCGGGCAGATTTCTCTGCTCGAGCAAACCTTCAACATCAAGTTGTTTCGCCGCGTCGGGCGACAGCTGGAACTGACCGAGGCCGGCCGCCAGACGCTGCCCTATGCCGAACACATGTTCCAGTTGGGCGGCGAACTGGAATTGATGCTCCGGGCCCAACCCAACGAACAGCAAACGCTTTTCCGAGTCGGGGTGGCCGATGTGGTGCCCAAGTCCATCGTCTATCGGCTGCTGGCGCCGACCATGGAGCTCAGTGAGCCGCTGCGCATCACCTGCCGCGAAGACAAACTCGAGCGGCTGTTGGCCGACCTGGCGATCCAGCGGTTGGACCTGGTGATTTCCGACAGCCCGATGCCGACCCACCTGGACATCAAGGGCTATAGCCAGAAGTTGGGGGAGTGTGGAATCAGCTTCTTTGCCACCGCTGCGCTGGCCGAGCGCTACGGGCAGGATTTTCCCCGCAGTCTGCAGGATGCCCCACTGCTGATTCCCGGTGCCGAAACCGTGGTACGCAGCCGCTTGCAGCGCTGGTTCGCCGAGCAACAGATCCAGCCACGCATCGTTGGCGAATTCGACGACAGCGCGCTGATGCAGGCCTTTGGGCAATCAGGCAGCGGAATTTTCATCGGCCCTAGCGTGATCGCCGAAGAAGTTCAGCGCCAGTACAACGTACAGGTGATCGGCCAGACCGATGCCGTCAGCGAGTCGTTCTATGCCATCTCCGTGGAGCGCAAGGTCAGCCACCCCGGCATCGTCGCCATCGCCGAAGGCGCGCGACGCGAGCTGTTCAGCGCTTAGCCCTGCGCGCAGGCGGCACGGGGCTTGAAGGTCATCAGCCACAACGCCAGCAGGATCGATATGAGGATGAATCCGGACGCGGCAAAACCAAGGCTACCCAAGCCCAGGGTATCGATGACGCGTCCACCGACCATCGCCCCCAGGCCAATTCCCAGGTTGGCCCCGGCAATGTTCAGCGATGCGGCAAAGGCGGGAGCCTCAGGCGCGGCCTTCATCAGCCGTACATGGCTGACCAGGAACAGAGCCGCCTGGGTCACACCCCAGATGCCCATCGCTGCCGCCAGCCCAACGGTGGAATGAATGCTCGGCACCAGCGCCACCATGCCGCCGATCATGAACAGACAAAACACCATCGAGGCGATCAATGGGTGCCGGTCCACCGCGCGCCCGCCCAAGGAGTTGCCCACCAGCCCCACGGCCCCGAAGCCCATCAGGCACCAGCCCACCAGCGTGCCGTCGAACCCGGCCAGGCGCTCGAGGATGTCGGCCAGGTAGGTGTACGCGGTGAACATGCCGCTGAACACCAGGATCGACAGCAGCACATGGCCCTGCATCAAAGGGCTGCGCAAGATCTTGAGTTGCGAACGCAAACTGACTTGACGCTGGTGCAGATTGGTTTTGGGCAGGTAGATGAACAGCAGCAAAGCCTTGGCGAACGCAATGAACGCCAGGATCGCAAAGGCGCTGCGCCAGCCGAACGCATCAGAAATCAGCGTGCCTACCGGAATACCGAACACCGTGGCACAGACGATGCCGAACCCGATCCGGGCGATGGCCCGCCCGGCAAACTGCGGCCCAACAATGTCCACTGCCGTCTCACTGGCCAATGCCCAGAACACCGGTAGCCCCAGCGCTGGGATCAATCGGGCGATGGCCATTACGCCGATATTGGGCGCCAGAGCCGCCAGTGTGTTGGCCAGGCCAAACATCACCAACACGCTGATAAACAGCTTGCGCCGCTCAAAGCGGGCGAACCAGGCGGTCAGAAACGGCCCGAATGCCGCCACGGTAAATGCAAACAGCGTCACCAGCAGCCCGGCCTGGGCAATCGAAACTTGCAGGTCGCGGGCAATGGATGGCAACAGGCCGACGATGATGAATTCGGTGGTCAGCACTGTAAAACCAGCCGCCGACAACAGAAAAACAGACAACATGCAGAGCTCCAGCGAAACAACGACACCAGCGTCAGCCCAGAAGGGCCGCTGGCAGAGTAGAAAGGGGATTGGCCCAAAGCCTAACAGAATGTGCCCCTCAGACAAACGCGCGTGAACGCCCAAGCGACGGATCGTCACAGGTCCGTCAGATTTTTCAACCGGCTGTGATAAAGTCCGCGGCCTGCAAACGCCGTACTTTCTTTTCGGTCCCGCTCATGTGGCCTGCCCGCTTGTTGCCCTGAGGGGTCGACCGTTGCACACAAAAAAAATCAGAGATGCCGTTATGACTGCTTTGTCCCCTTCCGTTCTACACCGCCTCAAACGCACCGGCCTGGTGACGCAAATCGTCATCGGTCTGATCGCCGGCATCATCCTGGCGTGGCTGGCGCCGGACCTTGCCAAGTCCACCGCCTTCATCGGCAAGGTCTTTGTGTCAGCGCTCAAGGCCGTGGCACCGATCCTGGTGTTCGTGCTGGTCATGGCGTCGATCGCCAACCACAAGCACGGTCAGGAAACCCATATCCGGCCCATTCTCTTCCTGTACCTGCTCGGCACTTTTGCAGCCGCAGTGGTCGCGGTGGTTGCCAGTACCCTGTTTCCGTCCAGCCTTGTCCTGGTGTCCCATGACGTCGCCGTCACCGCCCCCGGCGGCATCAGCGAAGTACTGCAGAGTTTGATGCTCAGTGTGGTGGACAATCCGGTCAGCGCCCTGATGAATGCCAACTTCATCGGTATTCTGGCCTGGGCCATCGGCATGGGCATTGCCATTCGCCATGCTGGCGAAACCACCCGTACCGTGCTCGGGGACCTGTCCAACGGCGTGACGGTGATCGTGCGCGTGGTGATCTGCTTCGCCCCGCTGGGGATCTTCGGCCTGGTGGCTTCTACCCTGGCAACCTCAGGTTTCAGCGCATTGCTGGGCTACCTTCACCTGTTGACCGTGCTGATTGGCTGCATGCTGTTCGTGGCGCTGGTGATGAATCCGCTCATCGTGTTCTGGAAGCTGCGTCGTAACCCGTACCCACTGGTCTTCACCTGCCTGCGCGAGAGCGGCATCACCGCGTTCTTCACCCGCAGTTCGGCGGCGAATATCCCGGTCAACCTGGAACTGAGCAAACGCCTGGGCCTGCACGAAGACACCTATTCGGTATCGATCCCGCTGGGCGCGACCATCAACATGGCCGGTGCCGCCATTACCATCACCGTACTGACCCTGGCGGCGGTGCATACCCTGGGTATCGTGGTGGACGTGCCGACAGCCGTGCTGCTGAGCGTGGTCGCGGCCATTTGTGCCTGCGGCGCGTCCGGAGTGGCCGGTGGTTCGCTGTTGCTGATTCCCCTGGCCTGCAGCCTGTTCGGCATTCCCAGCGACATTGCCATGCAGGTGGTCGCCGTGGGCTTCATTATCGGTGTCCTGCAGGATTCGGCGGAGACTGCGCTCAACTCCTCTACCGATGTGCTGTTCACCGCGGCGGCTTGCTTGGGTGAGGAAGAAAAGCGCGAGCGTACGGCGTAACAAATGTGTTGCCTGTACGGACGTCATCGCGAGCAAGCTCGCTCCCACAGGTTTTGGGCACACACAAAGCCCATGTGGGAGCGAGCCTGCTCGCGATAGCGGTGGTACATCCGCCGCCGATCTAACAAACAAACACCAAAAAGCCCGGGACGGCCCACACCGTCCCGGGCTTTTTCTTACTCGCGGGTTTAGAACGCGCCCATGTAGTCGCGCTTGCCCACTTCCACGCCATTGTGGCGCAGCAGTGCATAGGTGGTGGTGACGTGGAAGAAGAACTGCGGCAGACCATAGGTCAGCAGGTAGTTCTGCCCGGTGAAGCGTTTTTCCTTCGGCGTGCCCGGACGGGTGACGATTTCGATGCCTTCCTTGCCATCGATCTGCTCGGGGCTGATACCGTCGATGAACGCCAATACCTTAGCGATCAGGGCTTGCAGTTCGGCGAAAGTGGTTTCGCTGTCGTCATATTTTGGCACTTCAAGTTCCGCCAGGCGCGCGGATACACCTTTGGCAAAATCCACTGCGATCTGCACCTGGCGTACCAGCGGGAACATGTCCGGGTACAGACGGGCTTGCAGGAACGCGTTCGGGTCGATGTTTTTCGCAGTGGCGTGGGCTTCAGCCTTGTTCAGGACATCACTCAGGGCGTTGAGCATCTGCTTGAAAACCGGGATGGAAGCGGCGTACAGGGAAATAGTCATGGCGATCTCATGCAGGTGGCAGGAAAGGACAAATCAAACGGGTGCGATTATAGCCACGCCTTATTGCACAGCTTGTCTTTTATTGCGCAAGGATTAGGCTAGGCGGCTTCCACAGCAGAGGGAACGCGCGATGAGTATCGAAGAACAAAGCCCGGCCGAAGAACCGCGGCTCAACAGCACGGAAATCCGCATTCTCGGCGCGCTGGTCGAAAAGCAGGCTACCAACCCTGAGACCTACCCGCTGACGCTCAATGCCCTGGTACTGGCCTGCAACCAGAAGACCAGCCGTGAGCCGGTCATGAACCTCAACCCGGGCCAGGTCGGCCAGAGCCTGCGTGCGCTGGAAGGTCGCGGCTTTACCAAACTGGTGATGGGCAGCCGCGCCGACCGTTGGGAGCATCGGGTCGACAAAGCCCTGGAGCTGGTGCCGGCCCAGGTGATTCTGATGGGTTTGCTGTTCTTGCGCGGCCCGCAGACAGTCAATGAACTGCTGACCCGTAGCGGCCGGATGCACGACTTCGAAGACACTGAACAGGTGGTGCATCAGCTTGAACGGCTGATCGCCCGTGGCTTGGCGCTGTTGGTACCGCGCCAGCCCGGCCAGCGGGAAGACCGCTATATGCACGCCATGGGCGACCCGGCGGATATCGAAGCGATCCTCGCCGCCCGCCAGCATCCCGTGGAGCGTGGTGCCGGCAGCGGCGTGTCACTGGAGCGCATCGAAGAACTCGAAGCGCGGATCGCCGCACTGGAGGAGCGTCTGGCCAGACTGGAATAGCCTTGTAGGAGCTGTCGAGCGCAACGAGGCTGCGATCTTGTTCCGGACAATTGAGTCGAGCGCGAAAGATCAAAGTCCAAAGATCGCTACACAGCCCGGGCGAACGCCACGGCTTTGTCGAACTGCTCCGCGCTCGGCCGCACGCCGGTGTACAGGACAAACTGTTCCAGGGCCTGGATCGCAATCACTTCGAGCCCAGTGATGACCCGTTTGCCCTCGGCCTGGGCACGCACGATCAGCGGTGTTTGCGACGGAATCGCCACCACATCGAACACGGTTTCGGCGCCTGCAATCGCATCGGGTTCGAACGCCAACTGGTCGGCTTCCGGGCCGCCGGTCATGCCGATCGGCGTGACATTGATCAGCATCTGCGGCCGTCGCTCCCCCAGTTCAGCCTGCCACTCGTAGCCCAACGCGCTGGCCAGGGCTTGCCCGGCGGTTTCATTGCGGGCAACGATCAAACCGTTTTTATAGCCGCCGTCGCGCAAAGCGCTGGCCACCGCCTTGGCCATGCCGCCGCTGCCGCGCAAGGCAAAGGTGGAGTCCTTGGGCACAGCATGGGTTTTCAACAATTGGGCAATAGCAATGTAGTCGGTGTTGTAAGCCTTTAAATGGCCGTTACTGTTGACGATGGTGTTGATGGACTGGATTGCAGCAGCCGAGGGATCCAGTTCATCGACCAGGGCAATGCAGGCCTCCTTGAACGGCATCGACACCCCGCATCCACGGATGCCCAAGGCCCGAATACCGCCGATGGCACCGGGCAGGTCCTGGCTGCTAAACGCCTTGTAGTAGAAGTTCAGCCCCAGTTGCTCATACAAGTGATTATGAAAGCGCAGGCCGAAATTCCCGGGGCGGCCCGATAGCGACATGCAAAGCTGGGTGTCTTTGTCAGGATTGATCTGCATGCGTGACTCCTTGTAGTAAATAAACCGCTACAGACCTTACACAATATTTACCCAACGGCACGGCAAATTCTGGAAAAATCGCGGTCATAGCAAGTATCCCCGCGACCCTCATCCGGGTCTGTAGCAGACCACAGGCGCCGGGGCCGAAACGAGGAATCGTTATGAACCGTCAACTTCCCATCATCGCCCTGCTCATGGGGGCACTCGCGGTCACCGGCCAGGCATCCGCCCATGGTCGAGGTGGTTGGGAGGGGCCCGCCGTGTTTGGTGCAATCGTTGGTTCGGCCATCGTCGGCTCGGCGATCATCAACCGTGATCGTCCGGTTTACGTGCAGCAACCGGTCTACGTCCAGCCACAACCGGTTTATGTACAGCAGCCGCCACCGGTCTACTACCAGCCACAGCCGGTCTACATCGAGCGACCTGTCTACTATCGCCCGGCCCCGGTGTATTACGGGCCACCACGGGGCTATTACTACGGCCCACCTCGTGGTCATCACGGGCGCTGGTAACCCGTCTCCGAGGCATAAAGAAAGGCCTGTGATCGAGGATCACAGGCCTTTCTTTTGAGAGACATGAAAGCGAGCAAGCGCGCTCGCCGCGGCTGTCATGGGTTAGACATGCTCACTGCTTTTCAGTCGTACCGGGCCATGCTCTACCGGTGCATGGACAGCTTCCGCCACCACGGGAATCTCGTTGCCATCGCAATCGTGCAGCTTGCCGTCACTGAAGTAGTCGCCTTCCCGCAGCGCCGCCAGATCCTGGTAGCGCAACACCCGCTCGGTACCGGCGGCGAATACGGACTGCTGATCCGAGTTGCCCTGAGTGAAGTGATTGAAGGCCAGGTTCAGCACGATGGCCATGATCGCCGAAGAACTGATGCCCGAATGGAAGATCGTCGCGAACCAGCTCGGGAACTGATCGTAGAAATTCGGTGCGGCGATGGGAATCATGCCGAAACCGATGGAGGTGGCGACGATGATCAGGTTGACGTTGTTGCGGTAGTCGACCTTCGACAGCGTCCGGATGCCGCTCGCCGCCACGGTGCCAAACAGCACGATACCGGCACCGCCCAGCACCGAGGTCGGCACCGCCGCGATCACTCGGCCCATGAACGGCAGCAGGCCCAGCACCACCAGAAATACCCCACCGGTGGCCACCACGAAGCGGCTCTTGATCCCCGTCACCGCCACCAGCCCGACATTCTGGGCAAAGGCGCTCTGGGTGAAAGAGCCAAAGATCGGCGCGATCATGCTCGACAGCATATCGGCCCGCAGGCCGTTGCCCAGACGCCTGGAGTCGACTTTGGTGTCGATGATCTCGCCCACCGCGAGGATATCGGCGGACGTTTCCACCAATGTCACCATGATCACGATGCACATCGACAGAATGGCCGCGACATGAAAAGTCGGCATGCCGAAGTGGAAGGGGGTGGGGAAGCCGAACATCGGGCCCTGGCTGACGGATGAGAAGTCCGCCATGCCCAGGAATACGGCAATGACGGTGCCAATGACCATTGCCAGCAGAATCGACAGCCGCGAGATCGTCGCGCTGCCCATTTTGCTCAGCAGCAACACCAGGACCAGAGTGACGGCGGCCAAACCGATATTGGCCATGCTGCCGAAATCGGCGGCGTGGCTGTTGCCCCCCATCGCCCAGCGTGCCGCGACCGGCATCAAGGTCAGACCAATGGTGGTGATGACGATGCCGGTAACCAGCGGTGGAAAGAACCGGGTGATTCGCGAGAACACCGGGGTAATCAGCAAGCCGATCAAGGACGCGGCGATCACCGCGCCGAGGATGGCCTGGAATCCCCCTTCTCCGCCGCTGCCGACGATCGCCACCATGGTCGCAACCCCGGAAAACGAAACGCCCTGCACAAGGGGTAACTGACAGCCGAAAAATGGCAGGCCAAGGGTTTGCAACAATGTTGCCAGCCCTCCCGCAAACAATGACGCCGCGATCAACAGGCCGATGTCCGCCGGTGACAACCCGGCGGCCTGACCGATGATCAGTGGCACAGCGACGATGCCACCGTACATGGTCAACACATGTTGCAGGCCGTAAGCCATATTCGCGCCGACGCCAAGGTTTTCGTCCTCGGGCCGTGGGAGTGAAACATGGGGCGTTTTCATGGTTCGGGAGTTCCCTGTTTTTTGTTATGCGCACACTGTATTCAAAACTTAGGACAAATGTCCATAGAGTTGTATACAACTTATTGCGCACTCCCCTCCTCTCCCGCGCTTCCTTCCGCCCCCTGCTCCCTGACTTCGCTACAGAAGCCCGACCACTGCGGGCCGTAAAAGCTCACGGGGCGGTACGCGCAGACCAAACTCGTTTTCCAGCAAGTCGATCAGTTCGTCGGCGTCGGTGATTGTCCGGCGCTCGCTCTGCTCGCCTATCCGATGCAAGGCATAGCTGTTGCCGTTGAGGGTCTTGCGCAATCCATCACCGGTGCGAGCCACCATCAACCGGCCCATGAACGGCGACTCGGGGTGGTTGCTGACATACCAATTGCCAACGATGTAGTCGATGTCTTCCTGGCGCTGCAGATCGAACAGGTACATCGGCCGCCATTCGCCGGCCACGCAGGCACGCAGCAGATAACCGTCTGGGTGAGTCTCGATACGATAGGGTTCGTGGGGAGTGGCCTGGGTATCACGACTGTCCAGCAGCAGCGGCGCGGTAGGCACCATGCCACCGAAGCCGACATCGGTGGTGTATCGCACCCCATCAAGCGTCACCAGGCTGAGGCGGTGGGTGCGGGCCGGCCAGGCACCTTCGGGGGCATTCATCACCACCCGCCCGGTGATGCCTCGGGCTTCGAAGCCCAGCTCCAGGAGCAACGCCAGGAACAATTGATTGAGCTCATAGCAGTAGCCGCCGCGGCCTTGCTCGAAGACTTTTCGCTCCACTGATTCGAGGTCAATGGGCACGGGTTGGCCCAGCAGCGTTGAAAGGGTTTCAAAGGGGAACTCTGCGGTATGGCGTCGTTGAAGCTGACGCAAGGTGTCGAGGGTCGGGGCTGGCGGTTTGTCGAAGCCCAGGCGTTGCAGATAACGGCCCGAGTCGGTCAGTCGGGTTTGGCTCATGAGGGTGTCCTTTCCTGTCCAGTGCAGGGCTTACAAAAAGCACGCTGCTGGGGGTCAGATATAAGGTATTCCCCTTTGCGAGACAATAACCGGCCGGGAGATCTCGTCCGTCACCGACGTTTTCGCGAAGCGAGCCGGATCCAGGTGGGGGCATGGTCGCTGGGGTGCGGTTGATTCCTGACCCATGCGTCCACGCCCGCCTCGCTCAGGTACGCACTGGCCGCTGGGTTGAGCAGCAGGTGATCGATGCGCAGCCCGGCGTTCTTCTGCCAGTGCTGACGGAAATAATCCCAGAAGGTGTACACCCGCTCGTCCGGGTACAGATGGCGCAACGAATCGGTCCAGCCCTGGTCGAGCAGCCGCTGATAGCACTCGCGGCTTTCAGGTTGCAGCAGTGCATCCTTGAGCCAGGAACGCGGGTTGTAGATGTCCATGTCGGTGGGCACCACGTTGTAATCGCCCGCCAGCACCACCGGATGATCACTGGCCTGCAGCTCCTGGGCATAAGCGATCAGCCGTTCGAACCAGGCCAGCTTGTAATCGAATTTCGGTCCAGGCTGTGGATTGCCGTTAGGCAGATAAAGACACCCCACCAGTACACCATGCACCGCTGCCTCCAGATAACGACTGTGGCGGTCATCATCGCCGCCGGGCAAACCACGGCGGCTCTCCAGCGGTTGCGCATCACGGGCCAGGATCGCAACGCCATTCCAGGATGCCTGGCCGTGCCAGAGCGATCCATACCCGGCCGATTCCAGCTGTGCAGCGGGAAAATCCTTGTCCGCGGCCTTGAGTTCCTGCAAGCAGACAATGTCGGGTTTCTCCCGCTCCAGCCACTCCAGCAGATTGGGCAGTCGGGCCCGAATGCCATTGATATTGAAGGTTGCTATGCGCAGTTTTTTCATCAGGCCAGAGCTCCAGAACCAGGACACTAGCTGTGACCGACAAGCCACCGTGGTGGTTGCAACGGACGTTCACGAACCGGTTTTCGGCAACGGCCGGCCGCTCTCGAGCAAATTAGCAAACGCCTGTTTGTCGATCGGTCGACTGAGGAAATAGCCCTGCACTTCGTGACATTGGTCCGTACCCAGCGAGCCCAATTGCGCGAGGGTTTCCACGCCTTCAGCCGTAACGGTCAAGCCCATGGCCTTGCCCAGGTTGATGATCGCCTGCACCACCGCGCGATCGTTGCTGCTGTTGCTCATGGACGCAATGAAGCGCTTGTCGATCTTGATGCCGTCGAAGGGATAGGTACGCAGATAGCCAAGTGACGAATAGCCGGTACCGAAATCATCCATGTTCAAGCGCACGCCCAGCTCCTTCAGGGCATTCATGACTTGGAGGGCACCGTCCACATCGTTGAGCATCACGTTTTCGGTGATCTCAAGCTCCAGGCGACTCGCCGGGAAACGGGTGTCGATCAATACCTGCCGCACATCCTGCACCACATCGCTGCGCTCGAATTGCGCGGGCGACAGGTTGACCGAGACCATCAGTTCACCCGGCCAGGTCAACGCGGTTTCACAGGCCTCGCGCAACACCCAACGCGACAGCGGGACAATCAGCTCGGTTTGCTCGGCCAAAGGAATGAACGCGTCGGGGCCCAGCAAGCCCTGGGTCGGATGCTGCCAGCGAACCAACGCCTCGACGGCCACGATCTCGCGGCCATCGACTTTGTAGCGCGGCTGGAAATGCAGGACGAACTCATTGTTCTTCACGGCCTGACGCAAGTCGCTTTCCAGTTGCCGTCGATGCTGGATTTGATCGTTCATCTGCGAGGCAAAATAGCACCAGGTTTTCTTACCCTCGGACTTGGCCTGGTACAAGGCAATATCGGCGCAACGGATCAACTCTCCCGGCACATAACCCTGGCGACGGCTGACGGCAATGCCGATGCTGGCACCAATGTGCAACGCATGGGTTTCGTAATGGATCGGTTGCTGCAGGCTTTCGATCAGTCGCCCACAGAACCGATCGATCTCGGTGCTGTTCTCCATCCCGCTGAGCACCACCACGAACTCATCGCCCCCCAACCGCGCCACCAGGTCCTGCTCGCGCGTACTGTCGCGCAGACGCTGGGCTACTTCCAGCAGCACCGCGTCGCCGGCCGGGTGACCGAGTGAATCGTTGATCGGTTTGAAATTGTCCAGGTCCACCATCAGCAGCGTCAACGGCGCCGCATGCTCCTTGGCCGCCAGCGCATCATCCAGATGCCGCGCCAGCTTGTTGCGGTTCGGCAAGCCCGTCAGCGCATCGTGCAGCGACAGATGCTGTACCTGGGCATGAGCGGCCACTTCGTCGGTGATGTCACTGGCAGTGCCGCGATAACCCACCACCTGCGCCTTGTTGTAGATCGGCCGCGCCGACACTCGACAGAAGCGCAGTTGCCCGGAATGATCGCGGTAGGAACAGCGCAGGTTGCTGGCGCTCTGTTCTTCCGTCAGCTTGCCCAGCCACAAGGCGATCGGGGTCGTGTCGCAATACAACAGCTGTTCGAGGTCCTGGCCCAGCCACTGCTGATCGGAGAACCCGGTGACCGTGTTGAAACGTCCCGACAGATAAGTGATGTGCTGCCGCTCGTCAATTTCCCAGATCCAGTCGGAAGCGGCCTCGGCCACGGCCCGAAAACGTTCTTCGCTGGCTTCAAGGGCCTGGGTCGACATTTCCAGGCTGTCGTAGCTGGCATCCACATGCCGCGCGGTGCGCATTGCATAGCGAAAAAAGTAAGCGGTCAATAGCGCCAGAATCAACAACGCGCCGCCCAGGGGCGGTATCAGCGACCAGAGCAATTGCTGGCCCGGCCGCTCCAGCCGCGACACCAGGCTGTAACCGGTACTGTCCAGTGGCACGGCTGCCTGCCCGGGTTGCAGCGCCGTGTCTTGCTTGAGCGTCAGATCGGTCAGCCCGTAACTTTTCCCCAGTTTGCGGAGCTTGACCGGGGTCAACTGGTCGACGAACAGCAGGACCGATGTCCCCTTGGATTCGACCTGGGGGCGCTCGTCATTGGGAAGAATCACTGACGCGGTGACAATGGCGGGCCAGCCTTCGAACAGCGTGTAACGAACCGCAGACACGGTCAGATCGGGTTGATCCTGAAGCTGCGCCACCAGACCGGCCAGGGGCAGGTTCATGTAAGCCGCCGCATCCCCCTGGACATTCTGCCCGCGTACCACCGCGTACTTGGTGCGCTCCCGGTCAATGACAAACACGCCCTCGTATTCATCGTTGGTGAAGAGCGTCTTGCCCATATTCTGTTCGGTGTAGGCCCATCGCACATCGACCTCACCGTTGAGGTGCTCATAGGCCGTGGTCCAGTAGGTATAACTGGCGATGTAGTTTTTCGAGGCAGTGATACGGTTCTCGAGGGCTCGCTCCGTATAGAAATGGGTCTTGCGCGCATCCTGCGTGTCCAGCTCATGGGCGATATTGAACAGCGCAGCAACGGCCACCAGCACACCCAGGACAAACAGGCCGGCGACGGCCACCACCAGACGACGGGTGATGGGGGTGTGACGCGTGGTATGTGCAGGGGTATCGGCAGCGCTATCCATTGACCTGCTCCTGTCCTTTCGACGCTGGCTTCGACGTGCAAGAACAGGCAGCGCCCAGCTTCCTTCACGCCCTCGACCTCAGCACCCACTGCCGGAACAGTTGGCAAGCCCCCGGGTTAGAAGACAGGGCCTGCACATCATTGCCATTTCGCGGGCCAAGTGCCTGAACAGTGGACCGCGACAACCCGCCGATGATTCCACGATCTCAACGATCCGAGCGCGCCAGCGCATCAAACCCGTCTCCCATCGATAGCGCCGCCACCCGATTGCGACCGCTGTGCTTGGCCTGATAAAGCGCCGCGTCGGCCCGCTGGAGGAACACTTCAATGCTGTCCAGACTGCTGGGCACAAACGCGTAGCAGCCCAGGCTCACCGTCAGGTAGCCGGTAGGAGAGCCGGCGTGGGTGATGTGTTGTTCGATAACGCTACGGCGGATCTGCTCGGCCAGGGCCAAGGCCCCTTGCAGGTT
Organism: Pseudomonas halotolerans; assembly: GCF_039581215.1. Classification (NCBI taxonomy): domain Bacteria; kingdom Pseudomonadati; phylum Pseudomonadota; class Gammaproteobacteria; order Pseudomonadales; family Pseudomonadaceae; genus Pseudomonas; species Pseudomonas halotolerans. The sequence goes on along the minus strand of NZ_JBCNTJ010000009.1, from coordinate 67,374 downwards.
GGTATCGGGCAGCAGCACAGCGAATTCTTCGCCGCCATAACGCACGGCGAGGTCAGCCTTGCGATGAACGCAACCTTTGAGCACCTTCGCCATTTCTGCCAGGCAATGATCCCCGGCCACGTGTCCATAGGTGTCGTTGTAACGCTTGAAAAAATCGATATCGAGCATGATCAGGCTCAATGGGCTGCGCTGGCGGGCGCCGCGGCCGAACTCGATGTCCAGGGCCCGCTCGAACAGCCGACGGTTCGCAAGCCCGGTCAGGCTGTCATGGGTGGCAATCAGCTCCAACGCTTCCTGGGCCTTGCGCAGGTCGGCTTCGATCCTTTCGCTGTTGCGCACCTGACGCACGAACACCCAGCCGAACAGGCAGATGCCCAACACCACCAATGCCACGATGAGACTGGATTTGAAGGCCCTGTCGTGCCAACCCGCCAGGATCGCCTGTTCGGACATCGCGGCGGTGACCACCAGCGGATAGGCTTGCAAATGCTGGTGATCATAGAGTCTGAGGACGCCATCGGCGGCGGAACGGATGGTCGCGGTGCCGGTGTCGCTGTACGGCTCATGCTGAAAGACGGGTTCCTGGGCCAGGGATCGACCGATTTTCGCCTCATCGAAGGGCCGCCGGGCCAGCAAGGTCCCGTCGGACAAGGCCAGAACCATTTCATCCTTGTCATCGAGGCTGAAGCTTTCGAAGAATTGATCGAAGTACGACATCTTGATCCCGGCCAGCAATACGCCTTGGAAATTGCCGTCCCGATCATTCAGGCGCCGTGACACCGGGATGATCCACTCGCCATTTTGTCGACTGCGGATAGCCGGCCCGACATGGGCGATGAGCGCGGTGTTCTGCTGGTGGAAAGTAAAGTAGTCCCGATCTGCTACCCCCGGCCCTCGGTGCAGTTCTTCAAAGGACGTAATGACCCACTGACCGTGCTTGTCGAACAGAAACAGGCCATGCAATTGCTCCAGTGACTGCACGCGCCGGGCGAAGGTTTTCTGCAGGCGTGGTTGCAGCGCCGGACCGAAACCATCGCTTTCTATCCAGTCCGCGAGGGAGGTCAGGACCAGGTCCGTCTGCTGGAACGTGTCCTGGGCCTGCTGGGCCATGGCCCGGGTAAGGTTGGCCGAGGCGACGCGTGCCGACTCCAGGTCATAGCGACGAGACTGCTCCAGCTGCAAATAAAGCAAGCCACACAGACACAGGCAGACCGCTGCGATAAACGCCACCGCTGCCTTGAGCAACGGCAGGCGCTTGAGGGCACCGCCCGGAACATGGAACGGATCGAAATGGGGGATAGGCAAGCGAATTCCTGAGGGGGGCAAAGCATGAGCGAAACCCTCAAAGCCCCCAATATTCGTGAGCTTAGCCTACCGCTTGGGGGGGCGGCAATTTGCCGGTGTGGCGTAGCCGATGGGTGGCTCAATGGATCCAAAAACCTGCCCATCACCCTGTCGAATTCGCCCATCCAGGCAGGGTTGATTTGAGTCCAGGAATTAGCCGCACAGGCCACTAAATGAGGCGTTTGCTCAGGTAGGTCGCCGAGGCCGGGCACAAGGACTTGAATTGGGCTGTTTGGCTGATCGGCATCGGCGCCAGCGAACGGTCACGCGCCTTATATCCCTGGGCGACAAAAAACGCGGCGGCACTGTCAGTGAGCAGGTGAAGGCGTTCCACGCCCTGGTTTTTCGCAAAGTCTTCCAGAGCGACCAGCATCGCTGCACCTATACCGCGCCCCCGCAGTCCCTCAGGGACCACCAGCGAACGTAACAATCGGTCCGCGCCCTCCCCCTCGATCCCGCCAAACGCCGCCTGAGCGTCTGCTTGCCTGAAACTGAAAAAACGTCGGCCCTGCTGGTTCAGGTCGTCCACTGGCAGCCCCGCCAGGATCAGCGCCTGGCGCAACGGCTCCAACGCCTCATTACTCAGTTCGGTCATGTGCATGGCATTGCTCTGACAGAGGTTCTGCATAGAAAACTACGCCGCCAGCACCCTCGTATGCAACTGCTCGCGGAGAACAAAATTGAACGGCCCGCGCTTTGCGCGAACTAACCAGGTTCATGCCTTGCCCAGGCTCTCACGCCACAGTCGGCAGGGCCAAAACCTGAACAGCAATGGCACAGGTGACCGTTCACATGGACTCAAGCTCTCTCCAATTTCTTACCGACACCCAATTGCTGGGCATCTCCATCGCCAACTGGCTCCTGGCCCTGGGGGTGATGGTGGTGAGTTTTACCATCGTCAGGGCCGGCATCGGCTTGTTGTTGAGAAAAGTGCGGGGCCGGGCACAGAAACCCGACGCTTACGTCAGCCACATCGCCGTCGAAGTACTGTCCAGCACCAGCAATACGCTGGTGTTACTGGCCTCCATCCTTATTGGCGTCGGTGTATTGGACCTGCCAGAGCGTTGGCTCGACCGGGTCAGCAGCCTCTGGTTCGTGGTCGCAGCGTTGCAAGTAGGGCTGTGGGCCAATCGGGCAATCGCCCTGGCGTTGCTGCATTACTTCGCCCGCCATAGCCATTCCGACATCCATCAGAAAAGTGCCTTGGCCACCCTGAGCCTGTGGGGCGCAAAGGTGTTTCTCTGGGCCGTGGTGCTCCTGGCGATGCTCTCCAACCTGGGCGTGAACATCACCGCCTTTATCGCCAGCCTTGGGGTCGGGGGGATCGCCGTGGCGCTGGCGGTGCAGAACATTCTCGGTGATTTGTTCGCCTCGCTGTCCATCGCCGTGGACAAACCGTTCGAGGTCGGCGACTTCATTGTCGTGGGTTCACTGGCCGGCACCGTGGAACATGTCGGTTTGAAAACCACGCGGATCCGCAGCCTGGGTGGCGAGCAAATCGTGATGGCCAATGCCGGAATGATCAGCACCACCATCCAGAACTACAAACGGCTTCAGGAGCGACGCATCGTCTTTGAATTCGCCCTGCCCCATGACTGCTCGACAGAACAGCTAAGGCAAGTGCCAGTTATTGTCGAAAACATCATCAAGGCCCAGGAAAAGACCCGCTTCGACCGCTCGCACTTTCGCGGCTTTGGCGAGAGCGCACTGGAATTCGAAACGGTGTACATCGTGCTGGACCCCAGCTACAACGTTTACATGGATGTCCAACAGGCGATCAACCTGGGCATGATGGAAGAATTCGCCAGAATCGGTGTGCGGTTCGCGATCCCGGCGCGTACCGTTCATGTCGCTTCGCTACCTGATGCACCGGGGCAAACGTCCAAGGACAGCGGTCACAAGACCTCGCTGGAGGCCGCGCCTGAGTATCGATCGCAGCATTAATATCCAATCTCACAGTCAGCACTTGCCCTGTGGGAGCGAAGCTTGCTCGCGATGAGGGCGGACACGCAAATGGACGCCCACTCGTATCAAATAAACCTGACAGGCCGCCGATTGGCTTGCCGATGGAGCAGCGCATCGGAGCCGGCCTCAATCGCCGATTTCCGTTTATCCACTGGGGTTTTCCCCACGAGCAGGCTCAACGCGTTGTCGATCTCGTCGGCCGCCCCTTGTGCGTATTGCACGTTTGCCCAGCCCCAGTGGTGTTCAAACATCAACCCACCCACCGCCTGAGCACACAGCTCATCACTGCTTACCCCCATCTTTCCCGCCGCCGCGATCACGGCCATAAGGGCTTGTTCCAACTGACAAATTCGTTCGGCAGACACACTGACCCACTCGATAGGTAACGAGCACTTAGCCTACCAACATATCAATGTGCCACCAACCGGAGGCGCTCAACGGTCACTTGTTCACTCAGGGGACAATCAGACCTTACCGCCGTAGTACTGCGCCATGTAATCCACAAACACTCGCACCTTGGCCGGCAAATTCCGGGCATGCGGATAAAGCGCATAGTAATGCCGCTCCCCAAGGGTGTACTCAGGCAGAATCCGCACCAGTCTTCCCGTCAACAGATCATCCTGCACCGTCGCCAGGGTAAACGCGGCGATGCCCCTGCCCGCCAGGGCGCAGGCGTGCAAGGCGGTAATGGTGTCCGTATGAAAGCTGCTGGCGCAATCCACCGTGCTCGACTCCCCTGCTTCACCCACCAGCACCCACTGAGTGGTCGAGGCATACGTCAGCAGCCGATGGTCTTTGAGTTCAGCCATGCAGCGCGGCAGCCCGCGCTTGAATACATAGGCCGGTGCCGCCACCAGAACCAGCGGCGAAACGCTGAGCAAGCGCGCGACAAGACTGCTGTCGGCCAGCGGTCCAGAAATCCGTAACGCCACATCGAACCCGTCGGCCACCAGATCGACAAGCGGATCCGAGCAGGACAGATCGACCTGGATGTCCGGATATCGCTCCTGGAATGCCGGTAACCAACGGGCCAGCTCCAGCGTACCGACTACCAGCGGGGCACTGATGCGAAGCAGTCCCGAGGGCCGCTCCTGTTCCAGGGTCACGGCCTGGGACGCGGCCTCCACCCGATCCAGAATATCCACGCAAGCGGCGTAATAGCGCTCACCTGCTGCCGTCAGGCTCATGCGCCGAGTATTGCGATGGATCAGACGCACGCCCAGCGCGGACTCCAATTGCTGCAAGTGGCGCGACACCGACGAGTGAGTGGTGTCCAGCCGCTCGGCCGCGGCTGAAAAACCCTGAGCCTCCACGATGCAGCGAAACACGCGCATGGCGAGCATCTGATTCATATTCTTAGCGTACCGGCAGCTTGATGATTTGGGCGGTGGTCATCACATCACCGAACGTATCCTCGACTTCGGCCAGTGCGGCCTTGTGCAAGGCGTCCTTGTCGATAGCGTCGCCACTGGCCCGGGTGATCGCGCGGGTGGCCGAGGCATCGGAGGCGACCAACACATTGTAGCCAAGCGGCGCTGCATCACGGGCAGCACCCGCCACGCACGCGTGGGTCATGAGACCGGAGATGATCAGGTTTTCGATGCCCGCGCGCTTCAAACGCTTGTCCAGGTCAGTACTGCCGAAGACGCTGACCGTGGTCTTTTGCAAAACAACATCCTGAGCCCTGGGCTGCATGTCCGGGTGGAATTTCACGGTTTCGCCATCCTGCGCGAACACCGGCGAACCTGCGGGCGCTATGTGCTGGACGTGATAGACCGGCATCTTGTGTTCATCGGCGAACGTGATCAGCTCACGGGTATTGGCCAGCGCTGCGGCGCCGTCAGGGATAGGCATTTTGCCGGTGAAGTATTCGTTCTGAAAGTCGATTACCAGTAGCGCGGTTTTACCGGCCGGCAGTTGACCGATCGGTGCCGCGCCAGACATGGCCCGGATGGTTGGATGAGCTTCAGCCAATGCACCGGTGCTGGCGACAATGCCGGAGAATGCACAGGCGGCGAGTAAACGACGAGTGAAACGTTGCATGGAAATTCCTTCATTAGGGATTGAGTGAAGGAATGCTAGGGGGAGAGCGCTTGATGAAACACAGTGCGGATGGAACAGGACTTGTTTGGTTTCTGCACAAATAGCCCCTTTCAGTGGCCAAGGCCAGTCAGCTAAGGATCTAATCCAGCCTTAAAAACGCAAGGCTCATTCCTGATAAACTGTCGCCTTATTCGCCCCTCGTCCAATCCAGATACTCTCGATGCCCTCAATCACTGTAATGCCTATCTGCCGTCGTTTCAGCGTTGCACCCATGATGGATTGGACGGACCCCCACTGCAGGTTCTTCCTACGCATCCTCTCCAAACACGCCCTGCTCTACACCGAAATGGTCACCACCGGCGCCTTGCTCAACGGCGATCACGAACGCTTTCTGCGTCACCACGAAGCCGAACATCCCCTGGCGCTCCAGTTGGGCGGCAGTGTTCCAGCCGACTTGGCCGCCTGCGCCCGCATGGGCCAGGAGCACGGCTACGATGAGGTCAACCTCAACGTCGGCTGCCCAAGCGATCGTGTGCAGAACAACATGATCGGCGCATGCCTGATGGGGCATCCCGAGCTGGTGGCCGATTGTGTGAAGGCGATGCGTGATGCGGTGTCGATACCGGTGACGGTCAAGCATCGGATCGGGATCAACGGGCGGGACAGTTACGAGCAGTTGTGTGAGTTCGTGGGGACGGTGCATGAGGCCGGGTGTACGAGTTTTACCGTGCATGCGCGGATTGCGATTCTGGAGGGGTTGTCGCCGAAGGAAAATCGCGACATCCCGCCGCTGCGTTACGACGTGGCGGCACGGCTGAAAAAGGACTTCCCGGAGCTGGAGATTGTGCTCAACGGTGGGATCAAGACGCTGGAAGCCTGCCATGAGCATTTGCAGACATTCGATGGCGTGATGCTGGGGCGCGAGGCCTATCACAACCCTTATCTGCTGGCCGAGGTGGATCAACAACTGTTTGGCAGCAGCGCGCCTGTCATCACCCGCGCCGAGGCGTTAGCGCAGTTGCGGCCCTATATCGCCAAGCACCTGGCCGCTGGCGGGGCGATGCACCACATCACTCGTCATGTACTGGGGTTGGGCAGCGGTTTTCCGGGGGCACGGCGTTTTCGCCAATTGTTGTCGGTGGATATTCACAAAACCAACGACCCGCTGGCGCTGCTGGATCAGGCAGGGCAGTTGCTGGAGGGGCGCTGACGCGCGCAGTTAACGCAACTATAGTTTGTTGGCCACCGCTACTTGCCTTCACTGATCCGATTCACGGCTCTTCCTCCCCCAAAACGGGCGTATCCTGGATCCACAACACTCGCGCCTTGCTCCAACAGTATGTAAAACTGTTGTGCCATCACGGATCACAAGGACGAGTACCGCATGCAAGGGCAACATCCGCTTATTGAAAAGCTTTTTGCGTTTGTCCATGCCGAGCGCGATGCGAACCTTCATCAACTCCTGCAAACCTGGCAGCGACCGTTACATCAGAAGCTTGAAAAGGGTCTGACCCAAGGTTTCACGCGTCTTGAAAAAGCCGACAAGGCTACGTGTCTTTGGGCGTACCTCGATGACAGCGAATCACGCTTTCGTGAAGGGGACATGCTGCGCTTGCACCTGGGCGATCCGTCCACAGGCTTGTTATGTGCCCGGATGACGTTTGAGCGTGAAGAAGACGGCCGATGGCTACTGAGCGAAAAGCTGGCCAATACGGTCTGGGACACCTATCAGGACGGACCTTGCTATGCCGACATGGACGCGCTGGACCTGACGTCTCGCTATGAAAAGGCCCTGGAAGATATCGCCGATTCGATCAATGCCGACAACATCATTGTCCCGCTGCTCGGCGATGCACCGGTGATCACGTTCGACGACACGGACCTGGATTACGCTGAAAGTTTCGCGATCAAGAACCAGTGTAACGAGCATCAGGCCCGGGCCGTCGCCATGGCCTTTGCCGCCGAGCAGATTGCTTGCATTCAGGGCCCACCAGGGACAGGCAAGACCCGTGCTCTGGCCCTGATCGTCCAATTGCTGGTAGAGCGTCAAGAGCGGGTGTTCGTCACCTCCCATACGCACATGGCTATCAACAATGCCCTCGCAAAGATCGCCGAGCGCAACATCCCCACCGTGAAGATTGGGGGTCGCCGGGAAGATCTAAGCAAGACCGTGGATTGGGCAAAAACACCCGCCGACTGGGAAAATCTACCGGCGCACGGAGGTGGCTATGTCATTGGCGCGACCCCCTTCGCCACCTGCAGTCAGCTGGAACATTTCAAATTCGACACGGTGATCTTTGACGAAGCCAGTCAGATCACCCTCCCCCTCGCGCTAATGGCCATGCGCAAAGGCAGGCGGTTTATCTTCATCGGCGATCAGAAACAGCTGCCGCCGGTGCTGTTGTCCCAGTCGATTCTTTCTGGCGAATCGATGTCGATATTTGGTCGCCTCACCGCCCAAACCGCCGACCACACGGTGATGCTCGAAGAAACGTATCGAATGAACCAGTGGTTGACCGAATGGCCGAGCCACAACTACTACAAAGGCAAATTACGCGCAGCGGGCCCTAACAAGGAACGGCGTTTCAATTACGTTGAGGTCGAGGCGCCCATGGATCGCGTATTCGATCCAGAGGCAAGCGCCGTGTTTATCCCCACAACTGACAGAACGGCCAAGACCCGCAATTATCGCGACGCTCAGCGTGTACTCGAACTGTGCAAGGTCGCCCAAACCATGGGCCTTGCCCTGTCTGATATCGGCATCGTCACGCCTTACCGAGCCCAGGGCCGGACGATTCGAACGCTGTTGGCGCGCAGTTTCGGGCGCGAAACGGCCAGCACCATTGTCGCGGATACGGTTGAACGCATGCAGGGACAGGAACGTGAACTCATCATCGTCTCGTTGGCCAGTGGCGATGAGACGTTCATTGGGTCTGTAGCGGAGTTTTTCTTCCAACCTGAGCGGTTGAATGTATCCATCACTCGGGCGATGACTAAATTGATCATCATCGGGCCTGAACTGAGTCAAGGAATTGAATGCAGCAATCGCATCACGCAGCAATGGGCCAATGACTATTTGAGCCTGGTCAGTCGATGCCGCAAAGTGGTGCTCGCCCCATGACGTTGTTTATCCCTGAATGGCAACGCAGCACGGGCGCACATGTGCAAGTCAAACGGGTGTTGCGCAAGCTGGACGACCACCATGTCGTTCGCCAGTGCCTCCCACGAGAGGCTTGGGCGCCGGATTTTTTCCTGCAACACGCGCAACATCAATGGCTGGCAATGGTGCTGTGTGAACTCTCTTTTGAAGCACTGGACCCTGATCAACTGTTCGCGGCGACCGGACAGCAGGTTTTCAAGGACCTGCTCTCACGCCTGGAAACAACCGAGCCCGACGCAATGCCGACCGGGCAGCGGCTCGGTAAGCTGATCGTCATGTGGAACTGCACACCCGACCAGACCAAGCGGTTGTGGCAGCACTATTCAACGCCTGATGGCCCGCGGCTGATGTCCAAGAGCACCTTTATTGAACATGGCCATGAACAGCTGCTCAAATTGCTTAGCTCGTTGAGCCACGAAGCCAGCGACACGCTCATGGGCCATTACTTTCCAGAAGCTGAGATACCCTCGATATGTACGACTCGCCGGCATTTCTCGCGGGACAACTCACCCAAGACCACCCGATACTTCCTGGACTCCCAACAAGAGTGGGCCAGCAAGCTGGATCTGGAGCTGCCTGAAGAACAGACGCAAACCTTGAATGACTTTTCGGTGCGTCTGGTCAACGGCGTGGCGGGTAGCGGCAAAACATTGATCGCCGCCAACAGGGCATTGATCCTGGCAAAAAAATTTCCCGATCAGAAGATATTGATACTGATCCACAATGTCCCGGTGGTCAAAGACCTCAAGCATCGCTTGAAGAAGGCCAGCCCCGAGGGTTTACCGCGCAACCTGACCATCATGACCGCCCTGGCCTGGATACGGCAGCAATGGGTCAATCATTTTGAGCCACAGCCAGAGATGGCGTTTCCTAAAGAGGTGACAAGCCAGATCGCCCATTATCGAAAGTCCTTTGCGGACCTGAAGCCCAGCGATCAGCAACTTCTGGATGAGTTCGACTTCATCAATGAATCACTGATCTGCGACGAGCAGAACTATCTGGCTGCTGAACGCGCCGGCCAAGGGTTTGCCTTGCGCAAGGAAGAACGGGTGCAAGTGTGGTCGCTCTACGGGCAAGTCAATGACGCGCTGAGCAAAAAAGGCGCCCGTTTATGGAGTTCACTGTCCCGGGACCTATGTCTGACCAAGCTCGACAAGCTGGATAAATACCAGCATATCCTGGTAGACGAAGCGCAATTCTTCGCGCCGACCTGGTTTCAACTGGTCAAGAGCACCTTGAGCGACTCCGAAGGCAGCCTGTTTTTATGTGCCGACCCTAACCAGGGCTTTTTGAAAAGCCGACTCAGCTGGAAGCGTGTCGGCTTGGATGTGGCGGGTAAAACCAAGAAGCTTCACCACTCCTATCGAACCACTCAGGCCATATTGCGGGCGGCCGGCCTAGTCCTGGCCGAATTCACCCAAACCGACCCGGACGATTATCTGCAACCTGATTTCGCCGGTATGGATGAAGGCATCGCCCCGCTATTGATCCGGTCAGATACGCCTCAGGATGCGGTCATACAGACCTGTAACGAAATAGCCGGCTACCTGCAAACCCAGCAGATCAATCTATCCAATATGCTGGTTCTGTATGGACGAGATACCAACAAGAAGCTTTTGTTCAAGGCATTGAGCGAGCGATTCGGTTCGCGCAAAATCTGGGATCTGAACAGCATGGAGTCTGTGCACGTAGACACAGACAACCTGCGTGTTTCCAGCCTGGACACCGCAACCGGGCTTGAAGCCAGTGTCGTGTTCCTGTTGGGCCTGGAAAGGCTCATGAGGGAAACGTCCCAGGCGGGAGTACTCTCGGCCCAGGAGTGCGAACAAAACTCGCGAAAACTCTACATGGCAATGACCCGGGCAGGCCAGCGACTGATCCTGATCTCGACGGCACGCCTGCCAGAAGGTATCGCAGGCTTGTTCCTGAACGCACAGCAACCCTGACCGTCAGGCGATGGTGTTGAACCTGAGTCCTGTTTTGGCATCGTATCTATCGATACCCGCCCCGGCCTTTCAAACAGCCGTTTTCAGGTTGTTGCCGCTGGGGCCATCGATCCCCCTTCACGCCCTTGAGTGGCTGCCGGCCCTCGGGTAATGTCAACAGACCCATAGGACAGAGCACGCTCATGACTTCCAAGCTGGAACAACTCAAACAATTCACTACCGTAGTGGCCGATACCGGCGACTTCGAAGCCATCGCCCGCGTTAAACCCGTGGATGCCACCACCAACCCTTCCCTGCTGCTCAAGGCCTCGGCCATTCAAGGCTACGCCGAGCTGCTGAACGCCTGTGTGGCGGATTGCAAGGGCGATGTGGGCTTGGCCAGCGACCGCTTCGGCGTAGCGGTCGGGCAAGAGATTCTCAAGGTGATTCCGGGGCGTATTTCCACTGAAGTGGATGCGCGTCTGTCATTCGATACCGAGGCCGTGTTGAAACGTGCGCATCGCCTGATCGACCTGTACGAAAAAGCCGGTGTTGGCCGCGATCGCGTGCTGATCAAGATCGCGTCCACCTGGGAAGGTATTCGCGCCGCCGAGCAGCTGGAGCGTGAAGGCATCCAGTGCAACCTGACGCTGCTGTTCTCCTTCGCCCAGGCCGCGGCCTGTGCCGATGCCGGCGTGTTCCTGATTTCGCCCTTCGTCGGCCGTATCTACGACTGGTACAAGAAGGCCAATGGCAACGACTACACCGGTGCCGATGATCCGGGCGTGCAGTCGGTGACCCGCATCTACAACTACTACAAAGCCAATGACTACAAAACCGTGGTCATGGGCGCAAGCTTCCGCAACCTCAACCAGATCGAGCAATTGGCCGGCTGCGACCGTTTGACGGTCAGCCCGGAACTGCTGGAGAAACTGGCCGCCGACGAGGGCAAGCTGGAACGTAAACTGGCGCCTGGGCAAGCCGGCGAAGCACGCTTGAGTCTCAATGAAGCTCAGTTCCGCTGGTTGTCCAACGAGGACGCCATGGCAACTGAGAAACTGGCTGAAGGCATTCGTCAGTTCGCTCGGGACCAGGAAAAACTTGAGGCGTTGCTGCAAGCCAAGCTTTGAGGTGATTCAAAGGTGATGCAAAAGGGCGAACCTTGGTGGGTTCGCCCTTTTTTATAGGCTTGGGAAGGTGGCGGCTGACCGGGCGTCATCGCGAGCAAGCTCGCTCCCACAATGGATCGATGGTGTTCTTCGATTGTGTGCTCAGAACCCACCCCCCTGTGGGAGCGGGCTTGCTCGCGAAGGGGCCGGTAGATTCAGCATCGATGCAAGCTGACCCACCGCTTTCGCGAGCAAGCCCGCTCCCTCAGGGGGATTTGGGCAGATTCGGATATCGTGGTCGATGCGTGGCCTTGTGGGAGCGAGCCTGCTCGCGATGAGGCCCGCTCAGCCGACGCAAGCCCTATGGATCAGGGCCGCTCCAGCGCACTCACCAGGTCATGGAACGCTTCACGATTGGAATCGTTCAGACCCATGAGGATCTTATGGGCTTCGAGCACCTTGATCCGCACTTCCTCTTCCGACTGATCCTGATCGGGTAGATCGTCCAGGCATTCAGGGCATGGCACGGGATCGCCGACGATATTGAATACCTGGTCGAAGCCCATCGATTGCAGCAAACGGGTGATGTCGTTGTGGGTGGTGACCACGGTCGGCAGCAGGCCGACCTTTTGCCGCGAAAGGATCGACAGCTTGGCCAGCAGGCCCAGGGTGGTGCTGTCGATGCTGCGGGTTTCGGTCAGGTCGATCACGATGGCGTTGAAATTCAACGCGGTGAAGATCCGCTCAATAGTCGCATCCAGCGCCGAACAGAGGGTCAGGCGCACTTCACCGACAAACTTCAGGACAAAGGTGCCATCCTGCTCGGCGAACTGGATTCTACCGGTACTCATCAAAGATTCCTGCTCAACACTAACAGGGCGATATCATCCGGCATCTCCCCTAGCGTGGCTAATCCAAACACTTGACGCAAGCCTTCCAGGCTGCCGCCCGCTGCGCTTACCCGTTCAGGCAAGGCCGCTTCTTTCTCTTTGAGTGTAGGTTCTGACAAAAGGTCCAGAATGCCATCAGACATCAGCGTCAGGCTGAAAGTCGATGGCAGTTCCAGTACGTGGTCTTCGTAGGTGGCCTCGTTGAACAGGCCCACAGGCAAACCGCGCCCTTCCAGATAACGAACACTGTCTGGCGTGTACAACACCGGCAACGGCAGATGACCGCCGATGCTATAGGTCAACAAACCCGTCTCCTCGTCGATGACTCCACCGACCATCGTGACGTGTTTGCCCAGCTTACAACTGATCAGGCCTCGGTTGATATGACCAAGGACTTCTGAAGGCTTGAACTCAGGCAACGTGCCGTTGCGCTTGGATTCGAACAGCAGGCGCGTGGTCATGAACTTCAACAGGACCGTCACGAATGCTGACGACGCGCCATGGCCGGAAACGTCCGCCAGGTAGAACGCCACGCGACGTTCATCGACCCGGAAATAGTCGACGAAATCCCCCGACAGATACAAAGACGGGATGATCTGGTGGGCAAACCGGAAATCGTCGACGGTCCAGGGACTGACCGGCAACATGTTCATCTGCACCTGGCGGCCGGCGTTCTGGTCTTCCTGCAACAGGTTCAGGCTGGCTTCCAGCTCGCGGTTGGCGGTTTCCAGCTTTTCGCGATAACGCTGGTTCTCCACCAACAGGCGTGAACGGTCCAGGGCCCGGCGCACCGAGTGCTCGAGCACGGCCAGGTCTTCAAGGGGCTTGATCAGGTAATCGGCCGCGCCCAGGCGCAACGCCTCGACCGCGTCATTCATCACACCCGCGCCGGAAACCACGATGACCGGGGTCTGCGAGGAAAGCTCGGTGACCTGGCGAATGAGCTCGAGTCCGCCCATCTGCGGCATGCGCAGGTCGCAGATGACCAGGTCGGGCTTGTCTTGCTCGAATACCTGAAGACCCTGTTGACCGTTGCTGGCCTGCAGGACGCTGAAACCACTGTCTTCCAAGTAGGCTGCGAGGCTGGCTCGCACCACTTCGTCATCATCGATTATCAGCAGCGTGGCACTGGTTTTTGGCATGTGGGCAAACGGCGCCAGAATTAGGTTGGCGTAGCGGGCTGGGCAACTGGGCCTGGCGCTGGCTACTGGATTCGCTTTCTAGCCTCTCTGTCGCACCGCACGCAGGTCCTTGTCCTACACACAGTTACATCAGAGGTGCCCTTCTAAGGCGCAGACGGTACTCCCATCCGCGGGGTGTTTCAAGCTCATGCAGATAGCCGCTTGCCGTCTTGGTTTGTCAAAGTACAGAGAGTTATAAGAACCGGGCGAAGCGTAACTCAATGGAAGGTTGGATCCCTGTTCAAACAGTGCATCAAAGCAAAGAAGGCGGCCGTAGGGCCGCCTTCCTGAGGGTTACCGGTCAAAATTAAAAATCATCTTCGACCTGGCCATCCTTGACCTTGAATTCACGGTTTTGCAAGAAGGCGTTGCGGATAAACACGTACTTGTCGCCACTCACCAGTTTATCGGCGGACAACAGACTGGCGCGGGTATCAACGATGTTGAGGCCGAAGATCGAATTACGCACCGAAACGTTGTCGATGTAACGATAGGGGGCCGCGTAGTTATCGACGAGCCTGGCCGGCGCGTCACGCAGGGTGCTTGGCCCCAGCAGTGGCAGCATGACGTACGGGCCACTGCCCACGCCCCAGTAACCCAGGGTCTGGCCGAAATCTTCATCGCTGCGTTGCAGGCCCATCCGGGTACCCACGTCGAAGAAACCCAACAGGCCGAAGGTGGTGTTGAAGATCAAGCGGGCAGTGTCGACCCCGGCGGCGGCCGGCTTGGCCTGCAACACATTGTTGGCCAGATTGCCCACGTCGCCGATGTTGCGGAACATGTTGTGGATGCCGTCTTCGAGAAATTGCGGCGTCACGTACTGATAGCCCTGGGCCAAAGGCTTGAGCGCATAGGTATCGACGGTGTCGTTGAAAGTGAAGATCGGACGGTTGATGCTTTCCCAAGGATCTTCTTCCGTTGCGGCCTGGGCGGCAAATGGAACCAGCAGGACGCAGGCAGAGAAACTCAGCTGAGCTAGACAATGGCTCCAGCGCATAGGGGAAAACTCCTTGGATTATTCAGGCAAGGGCGCCGAGCCCAGGCGGTAAGGTAGCTAGTATAAAGCGGAACGCAGGGATAGACAGCACTGAAAGAGAAGCAGCCCGTAGGATATTTCTGCAATTCGGCGCCTTCATTTCACTGTCACCGGACTGTCACCGAGGGCCGTTAGGCTGCAGGGTATTTCAAGGACGTTCCCATGCCCCGCGCCGAAACCCTCCCTGTGCCCGCCCCCAGCCTGACCGCCGTTCTGTTTGGCTTGAGCGGTTGCCTGGTGGACTTCGGGGCACGGGCGCGACCGTCAGGCGCAACGCCAACCGAGCATTCGCAGCCAACCCCCGGCGCCCTCGAAAGCCTGCGCCTTTTGCAGCTTCAGGAGATTCCCTGCGCCTGGCTCGACGAACTGCCCCCCGCCGTCAGTCATAGCCTGGCAGCTTCGTTACCGGCGTGGATCAAAGCTCCGCAACTTCCAGCAACAAATTATCCGTGGCCGGCCCCGCATGCCTGCTGGCAAGCCTTGATGGCGTTGAACGTGCAGCAGTTGGACGGCTGCGTGCTGGTCAGCGGCGAGCCTCGCTTGTTGCAGTCGGGGCTCAATGCCGGCTTGTGGACCATCGGGCTGGCATCCTGCGGCTCGCTGTGTGGCCTGGCGCCGAACGAATGGCAGGTCTTGAGCCAACAGGAACGGGAGACCAAGCGTGCCAGGGCCACCGTGCAGTTGTTCGGCCTGGGCGTGCATTCGGTGATCGATCACCTGGGTGAGCTCGACACCTGCCTGGCGGATATCAGCCTGCGTCGGCTCAAAGGTGAAAAGCCCTGACCGAGATCATGCAGGGTGCACGAGGGTGGATTACTCTTAAAGACAAGCCACGGACTTTTGACGCACCGTCGCGGTCCATGGCTGTGCCTATCAATAAAGGGAGTACGCCAATGCCTGCCCGCGAACTGCAGAAACAACTTGATGAACTGCGCGAGCAATTGGAACAGAACCCGCCGCTTTCGGGGCCTGAGCGCGAGAATCTGCATCACCTGATGATTCAGCTCGAAGCCGAAATCGAACTGGATAACAAGCTTCAAAACGCCGACCTCGTCGATGGCGTGAACCTGGCCGTCGAACGCTTCGAACTGGATCACCCCACTATTGCCGGGACCTTGCGCAACATCGTGCAAGCCTTGGGCAACATGGGGATCTGAGCCCGCCAGATGCAAAAAAGCCCCGCTATTGATAGCGGGGCTTTTCAGTTTCAACGATATGAAATCCCCTCTCCTGTGGGAGCGGGCTTGCTCGCGAAGGCGATGGTACATCCAACACAGATGTCGACTGACACACCGCATTCGCGAGCAAGCCCGCTCCCACATTAGATCTTCATTGCCGGACCAGGCGATGGTTCGGCAGCTGCACCTCTTCGGTACTGCGATACGGGTTGATGTCCAGCCCACCCCGTCGCACATAACGCGCATACACCGTCAATTTTTCCGGTTTGAGCAATCGCTGCAGGTCGAGAAAGATCCGCTCCACGCACTGCTCGTGGAAATCCGAATGCTGGCGGAAGCTGACGATGTAGGCCAACAGGCTGGCAGGGTCCAGCGCCGCACCGCGATATTGCACCGCCACGCTGCCCCAGTCTGGCTGGCTGGTGACCGGGCAGTTGGATTTGAGCAGATGACTGTGCAGACTTTCCTCCACGATGCGCGACTCATCGCAACGCAGCAGCTCCGGGCGCGGATGGGCGTAAGAGTCGACGCTGATGTCCAGGTCATCGATGCATACACCGGGCAGCGCCACAACACCTTCACTTTCCACCTCTTTCAGGCTGCGGATCCGCACGCCCACCGGTTTGCCGGCAGCCGCCGACAGGTCCTGGCGCAGGGTCGCTTCCAGGCTCGCGGTATCAGCGAATGGCGTCTGGTTCAGTGAGTTGAGATACAGCTTGAAAGATTTGGATTCGATGATGTTCGGTGAGTCCGCCGCGATTGCGAATTCGCCAATGGCCACCACCGGTTTGCCGGACGGCAGCAGCCACGACAGCTCGAAACAGTTCCAGAAATCCACGCCCTTGTACGGCAGGGTCTCGGCCGTCAGGCCCAGCTCCGCCCATTTCGCGGTGCGCGGGATCGGAAACAGCAGTGACGGCGTGTACGTGGCGATGTATTCGCTGGATTTGCCCAGCGGCGAATGTTCGGCTGCGGGATGCATGACGGAAACCTGACTGAAGAATCAGCCGATTCTATCAGCCTTTGCCCCAGCCTTTGAGTGCTTACTGACTGACTGTCAACTTGCCTTTCATGCCGGCCTGGTAATGGCCGGGCACATTACAGGCGAATTCCAGGCGCATGGCCTTGCTGAAGGTCCAGGTCAGTTCAGCGGTTTTGCCCGGTTCCACCAACACACTGTTGGGGTCTTCGTGGCGCATACCGGCCTGCCCGTGACCCATCGCGTCATGAGCCATGCCTGGCTTCATGGCGGTCGGGGTCAACTGCCCGCTCTGTTGCATCTTGAGCATTTGCTGCTGATGTTCGGCGTGCATCGCGGCATTGCCCAGATTGAACTCATGCAGCAACTGTCCGTTATTGATCAGTACAAACCGAACGGTCTCCCCAGCCTTGATATCCAGCGCACCGGGATCGAACGTCATGTCCCCCATCACCACATCGATGCTGCGAGTGGCCTTGGCCGCCGATGCAGGCTGGCCGAAATCAAAATGGCCCGGTGACGCCCACGATGGCGCGCTGAGCACCAGTGCAAAGGCGGCCAGGATCAAGCGGTTTGCCATTAACATGTCCATACTCCTATGGGATTGAGCGTGGGGGAACTCTATCCCTGTACGCCTGCCAATCGGCTGACGGCTCGATTACAACTTTGTCAGGTAGCGCCACGGCCCAGCCCGACGCGGTATAACGCCCTCGTTCCAACAACGCCTTGAGCTGCCCATGAAACTGCTGATCGTCGAAGACCAAACCAAAACCGGCCAATACCTGCGCCAAGGCCTGACCGAAGCCGGGTTCAACGCCGATCTGGTGGCCGATGGCATTACCGGCCAGCAGTTGGCCCTGAGCGGCGAATACGCCTTGCTGATCCTTGATGTGATGCTGCCCGGCCGCGATGGCTGGCAGATTCTGCAGGCCGTGCGCGGGGCCGGCCTGGATACGCCAGTACTGTTTCTCACCGCGCGGGATGCGGTTCAGGATCGCGTGCATGGCCTGGAGTTGGGCGCCGACGATTACTTGGTCAAACCCTTTGCCTTCTCCGAACTGCTGGCGCGAGTACGCAGCCTGTTGCGCCGGGGTAGCTCGGCACCCCAGGAAACCAGCCTGCGACTGGCAGACCTGCGCCTGGACCTGATCCGCCGCCGCGTCGAACGTAGCGGCCGGCGCATCGACCTGACGGCCAAGGAGTTCGCATTGCTGGAGCTGCTCCTGCGTCGCCAGGGCGAGGTCCTGCCCAAATCCCTGATTGCCTCCCAGGTCTGGGATATGAATTTCGACAGCGACACCAACGTCATCGAAGTCGCGATACGGCGCCTGCGAATCAAGATCGACGATGACTTTCCCAGCAAGCTGATCCACACCGTGCGGGGCATGGGGTATGTGCTTGAAGAGCGCAGCCTGTGAGGGGGCGTTGGTCGCTGAGCAGCCGGCTGGCGCTGCTGTTCGCCGCCTGCACCGCCGTGGTATCCCTGTTTGCCGGCGTGCTGTTCAGCCGTGGCAGCGAGGCGCACTTCATCGAGCTGGATCAGCAATTGCTCGAAGGCAAACTGATCGGCCTGCGTCGCGCCCTGCAAGGGCTTGATGCCGAGCAAACCCAAAGCCGTCTGGCAGATGAGCTCAGTCGCCAGGCCGACCTGGCCTTGCGCATCAAGGATCGCGATGGCGTGCGCTGGTACGACAGTTCGCTGCGGATTCCGGCTCAGTTGCCGGAGCGTCCCGGCCTGTCCACCCTCAGCGATGCCGACACTGACTACCGGGTATTGAATGCGCCGTTGTACCCCGAGCGCGCGGACTCACCGCAACTGACGCTGCTGCTGGACATCACCCACCACCAGCACTTCCTGCAACGCATGCAGCGCCTGATCTGGCTGACAGTCGGCCTCTCGGCCCTGGCTACCGCCCTGCTCGGTGCCTGGGCCGCCCGGCGCGGCTTGCGACCGTTGCGGCGCATGGGGGCCATTGCCGGCAGCGTCTCGGCCCGTTCGCTCAATGCCCGATTGCCGGAAGAACACATGCCCGCCGAACTGGCAGAACTGGCCCACAGCATCAACGACATGCTGCGACGCCTCGATGATGCGTTTCAACGGCTCTCGGCGTTCTCTGCCGACATCGCCCATGAATTGCGCACCCCGTTATCGAACCTGTTGACCCACACCCAGGTCACCCTCACCCGCGAACGCTCGCTGGAGGACTATCGCGAAGCGTTGCACAGCAATCTTGAAGAGCTGCAATGGATGGCGCAATTGGTCAACGACATGCTCTACCTGGCCAAGGCTGACCACGGCTTGCTGGCACCCAGCCGCGAACCGCTGGAACTGGCTCAGGAAGTGGATCTGCTGCTGGAGTTTTTTGCCCCGCTGGCCGAAGACGCCCACGTGCGCTTGAGCCGTGAAGGCAACGGCCGTATCGAGGGCGACCGCAGCATGTTGCGCCGAGCCCTGTCCAATTTGCTGGACAATGCTTTGCGCTTCACGCCCAACGGTGGCGAAGTGCGGGTCCATATTGTCGAGGGCACCGGGCAGGTGCAGGTGAATGTGGAGAACAGCGGTGACGGGATTTCAGCGGATTTGCTGCCGCGTTTGTTCGACCGCTTCTATCGCGCCGACCCGGCCCGCCAGGAAGGCAGCAGTGAACACGCCGGGTTGGGACTGGCCATCACCCGCTCCATCGTCCGCGCCCATGGCGGGCAGATCCGCTGCGAATCGGCCGATGGCTGGACACGGTTTTTGATTGAGTTGCCGAAAGAGGATTAAGCCCGACGCTCCCTGTGGCGAGGGGATTTATCCCCGCTGGGCTGCGAAGCAGCCCCAATACAGTCAACTCAACCTGCCTGCTACACTCAGGTGCCAGGATTTAGGGTCGCTTCGCGACCCAGCGGGGATAAATCCCCTCGCCACAGAGAGTGTCCACTTGACACAAGATTTTGCGGTGACTCAGGAATACCGCAACGCCTGTGCAGGCTCGACCTTCGCCGCACGCCAGGCCGGGTAAACCGTGGCGAGGAAGCTGAGGATGAACCCGGCCGAGCAGATCAGCACCACATCACCGCGTTGAAGCTCCGAAGGCAGGTTGCTGACGAAATACACGTCGGAACTGAAAATATGCTGGCCAGTGACCCTTTCGAACCACCCCACTAAATCACTGACGTTCAGCGCCGCAATCACCCCCAGCACGCCGCCGATCAGCGTGCCGACCACGCCAATCACCGTGCCCTGGACCATGAAGATCGCCATGATCTGCCGCGGCGTGGCGCCGATGGTGCGCAAGATCGCGATATCTGCGCCTTTATCGTTCACCACCATGATCAGGGTCGCGATGATGTTGAATGCCGCCACCGCGACAATCATCAATAACAGCAGGCCGATCATGGTTTTTTCCATCTTCATGGCACTGAACAGGCTGCCCTGGGTGTGGGTCCAGTCGTCGGCCTTGTAGGCCGCACCGAGGCCCGTGGCGATGTCGGCGGACACTTGCGGCGCGGCGTACAGGTCCTTGACCGCCAGGCGCACGCTTTGCACCTGGTTCGGCTGCCAATGCTGCATTTGCGCGGCGTCGGCCACGTGGATCAGCGCCATGGAGCCGTCCAGCTCGGCGCCCACCTTGAACACGCCGACCACATTCAAGCGCTGCATCCGCGGGGTGATGCCACCCGGCGCGGTGCTGATTTCCGGCACGATCAGGGTCAATTTGTCACCGACGTTCAGCCGGAAGCGCCGGGCGGTGATTTCACCGATCACCACGCCAAACTCGCCCGGTTTCAAGGCATCGAGCCGCCCCTGGACAATATGCTGGGCAACGATGGACACCTTGCCTTCCTGGGCCGGGTCGATGCCGCTGATCTGGATGGGTTGCATCGCGCCTTTATGGCTGAGCATGCCTTCCATTTCAGTGAACGGAACAGCGGCGATCACTTCAGGATTTTTCAGCGCCGCGGCGGCCACCGGCTGCCAATCATCAATCGGCTTGACGCCGACAATGGTGGCGTGGGGCACCATGCCGAGGATGCGCGAGCTCATTTCGCGCTGGAAGCCGTTCATCACCGACAACACCACGATCATCGCCAGCACCCCCAGGGCGAGGCCGATCATCGAGGTCATGGAGATGAACGAAACAAAGCGATTGCGGCGCTTGGCGCGGGTATAGCGCGTGCCGATGAAGATCGATAACGGTCTGAACATTCGCGGGGCACCGTATGAAAATAAAAGACCCGGCGCTTGCAGCAAGCGCCGGGTTTCGGTCGGTCAAATGGGCGTCAGGCAACCTTCCTGCAAGTGCAGGACGCGGTCCATCTGCCGGGCCAGGTTCATGTCGTGGGTCACCACCAGGAACGCGGTGCGCATCGACGTGCTGAGCTCCAGCATCAGGTCCTGAATGCCTTGGGCGGTGTGGGAGTCGAGGTTGCCGGTGGGTTCGTCGAGCATCACCAGCCCAGGCTTGTTGACCAGGGCCCGGGCGATGGCCACACGCTGGCGCTCGCCACCGGACAGCTCGGCCGGCTTGTGTTCCAGGCGATGGCCCAACCCTACCCGCTCCAGCAACGCCGTGGCGCGCTGACGTGCTTCGGGAATCGCGGTGCGGCCGATCAACAGCGGCATGCAGACGTTTTCCAGCGCGGTGAACTCAGGCAGCAAATGGTGGAACTGATAAACGAAGCCCAGGGAGCGGTTGCGCAGCAGGCCACGGGCCTTCTCGTTCAGCGCCGAGAGCTCTTCGCCCGCCAGCCAGACACTGCCGGCCGTCGGTGTATCGAGGCCGCCCAGCAGGTTGAGCAAGGTACTCTTGCCCGACCCGGAGGTGCCGACAATCGCCACACGTTCGCCCGGGTGCAGCTCCAGCTGCAAGCCCGACAACACCACCACCGACTCCGGACCCTCCTCGTAGGATTTGCCCAGGTTACGGCAGCTCAAGATTGCTTTTTCACTCATACCCAACTCACTCATAACGTAACGCCTCCGCCGGCTGGGTGCGCGCGGCACGCCAGGCTGGATACAGGGTGGCGAGAAAACTCAGGACCAACGCGGCGCCGCAGACCATCAACACATCGTCTGTCTGCAACTGCGACGGCAGGTAGTCGATGAAATACACGTCGGCGTTGAGAAACTTGTGCCCGATCAGGCCTTCGAGGGCGGCAATCGCGGCGCTGACGTTGAGCGCGGCAAACATGCCGACCAAGGCACCGACGAGGGTACCGATCACGCCAATGACCGTGCCCTGGACCATGAAGATCCGCATGATCTGCCCCGGCGTGGCGCCGAGGGTGCGCAGAATGGCGATGTCGCCCTTCTTGTCGTTCACCACCATCACCAGGGTGGAAATGATATTGAACGCCGCCACGGCGACGATCAGCAGCAACAACAGGCCGATCATGGCTTTTTCCATGCGAATCGCCTGGTACAGATTGCCGTGGGTGCGCGTCCAGTCCCGGGCGTAGTAACGGTCTTCGCCGAGCTGCTGGGCGATGGTCCAGGCAACCCGCGGCGCCTGGAACAGGTCGTCGAACTTCAAGCGCAGGCCCTGGACCTGGTCCGGCTTCCAGCGATGCAGACGGGCCAGGTCCTGAAGGTTGGTCACGCCCAGGTAACCGTCCAGCTCGCCGGCACCGACATGGAAAATGCCGACCACGGTAAAGCGTTTCATACGCGGGAACATACCCCCCGGGGTCACGGTGACTTCCGGTGCCACAAAGGTCAGCTTGTCGCCGATGGTCGCGCCAAGCTTGGCCGCGGCCTTGTCGCCGATCACGATGCCAAAGCTGCCGGGCGCCAGGTCGTCGAGTTGGCCCTGCTTCATGAAGTTGTCGATGATCGACACCTGCCGCTCAAGCCCGGGGTCAATGCCATTGAGCAAGACCTTGGAAACCTTGCCGTTGTGGGTCAGCAGCCCCTGCATCTGGGTGAACGGCGCCACCGCCAGCACCTGCGGGTTCTGCATGACCTTGGCGGCCAGGCTCGGCCAGTCGCTGATGGCCTCGCCGGTTTCGAGGGTGGCGTGGGGCACCATGCCCAGCACGCGAGTGCGCATTTCATGGTCGAAGCCGTTCATCACCGACAGCACGACGATCATCACGACCACGCCAAGGGCCAGTCCGATGATTGAAGTCAGGGAAATGAACGATACGAAATGATTGCGACGTTTTGCACGGGTATAACGCGTGCCGATAAATACGAAGAGAGGTCTGAACATGTCGGGGCTTGTTCGGAGGGAAAAGGAACGTCCTTGTGGCGGGGGTCACAAACCAGCTTTACACTCAGACCACCGCCGCTACCATGGGTTCGCCATGTCGACATTAGATGAAGAAGATCGCCGCGAATACTACCGTATCGAGGACACGATCGCACTGGAAATTCGGCCCC
Organism: Pseudomonas halotolerans; assembly: GCF_039581215.1. Taxonomy (NCBI): domain Bacteria; kingdom Pseudomonadati; phylum Pseudomonadota; class Gammaproteobacteria; order Pseudomonadales; family Pseudomonadaceae; genus Pseudomonas; species Pseudomonas halotolerans. The sequence goes on along the minus strand of NZ_JBCNTJ010000009.1, from coordinate 44,197 downwards.
TCTCCATTCCTGAAGCTGCTGACCAGGAAGTGTTGCAGGATGCTTCTCCACTTTTCAATCTGCTCAGTGAACTGCACCTGAGCGAATTCGAATCGCAACACCTGCTGCGCCAGATCAGCGAGCGCGAGCGCAGCATCGCGGCTTACCTCAAAGCGATGAACAAACGCATCGACCTGCTCAGTCAGGTCATTGCCCTGACCGCGCTCGGCGAAATCGGCGAGCCGCAGCCGGTGATCATTTCTGAAGGGGGCGTCGACTTCCAATACCCCACTCCCATTGCCGTCGGCGCGCATCTGTCGATCAAGATGGTGCTGATGCCCCAGGCCCTGGGGCTGTTGCTGCGGGCCCGGGTGACTCATTGCGACCCCAAGGGCGATGGCTACGACGTGGGCACCGAGTTCGAGCGCCCTACCGATGCCCAGCGCCAGCTGCTGGCCCGCTACATCCTGCAAAAACAGGCGCAAGAGCGGCGCCTGGCACGAGAACTGAACGAATCCGGCATCAATAAGGAAGAACCGTGACCCTCATTTATGGCCACCGCGGCGCCAAGGGCGAAGCGCCAGAAAATACCCTGACCGGTTTCCAGGAATGCCTCAAGCACGGCGTGCGCCGATGCGAGCTGGACCTGCACCTGTCCATGGACGGCGAGTTGATGGTCATCCACGACCCGACCCTCAAGCGCACCACCGATCGCCGGGGCAAGGTGGTGGAACATACCGCTGCCGAGCTGGTGACCTACGATGCACGCAAGGGTGGCCCGGGCTGGATCAAGCCGTGCCCGATCCCGCGCCTGGAGGAACTGTTCGAACAATGTGATTTCGAGCATTGGCAACTGGAGGTCAAGAGTGCCTCACGCACCCGCGCCGCCGCCACCGTGCTGGGGATCCGCGAGATGGCCCAGCGTTTCGGCTTGCTGGACAAAATCACCATCACCTCAGGTTCCCGGGAAGTACTCAAGGCTGCCCTGGACCTGACCCCGGACATCGCCCGCGGGCTGGTGGCCGAGTACGCCTGGCTCGACCCGCTGAAGGTCGCGCAAAGTTATGGCTGCCAGATTCTGGCGCTTAACTGGACGCTGTGTACGCCGGAACGCCTGATCAAGGCCCAGCGTCAGGGGTTGCATGTCTCGGTGTGGACCGTCAACGAACCCGCGCTGATGCGCAGGCTCGCCGACTTCGGCGTTGACAGCCTGATTACAGACTTTCCCGGTTTGGCCACTGCCACTCTCGAGAATTGCTGAAATCGGTCTCCCCGGCCGGCTCAGGCCACCGGCCGGAGCCGCTCAAAAAAGCCGGTTGAGCCCGTCATAGGCCGCTACCCGATAGGCTTCGGCCATGGTCGGGTAGTTGAAGGTCGTGTTGACGAAGTACTTCAGGGTGTTCAGCTCACCCGGCTGGTTCATGATCGCCTGGCCGATGTGAACGATCTCCGAGGCCTGGTAACCGAAGCAATGCACGCCCAGCACCTCCAGCGTCTCGCGGTGGAACAGGATCTTCAGCATGCCCTGCGGCTCACCGGCGATCTGCGCTCGCGCCATGCTCTTGAAGAAGGCCTTGCCCACTTCATAGGGCACCTTGGCCTGGGTCAGTTCCTGCTCGTTCTTGCCGATCGAGCTGATCTCCGGAATGGTATAGATACCGGTCGGTACGTCATTGACAAAGCGCCAGCTCCCGTTGTCGACAATGCTGCCAGCCGCTGAACGGCCCTGGTCATGGGCGGCGCTGGCCAAGCTTGGCCAGCCGATCACGTCACCGGCGCCGTAGATGTTCGTCACACAGGTGCGGTAGTTCTCGTCAACTTCGATCTGGCCACGGCTGTTGACCTTCACGCCGATGTTTTCCAGGCCCAGGGTGTCGGTGTTACCGGTACGGCCGTTGCACCAGAGCAAGGCATCGGCCTTGATTTTCTTGCCGGACTTGAGGTGCAGGATCACGCCGTTGTCCACGCCTTCGACGCGGTCGTAGTCTTCGTTGTGGCGCACGGTGATGTTGTTGTTGCTGAAGTGATAGCTCAGGGCCTGGGAGATTTCCGAATCCAGGAAGCTCAGCAACTGGCCGCGGTTATCCACCAGTTCCACCAGCACACCCAGGCCGCTGAAGATCGAGGCGTATTCGCAACCGATCACCCCGGCGCCGTAGACAATCAGCTTACGCGGGGTATGGCCCAGGCTCAGGATCGTGTCGCTATCGTAGATACGCGCGTGGTTGAAATCGATATCGGCCGGACGATACGGGCGCGAGCCGGTGGCGATGATGATGTGCTTGGCCACCAGCTTTTCGACCACGCCATTGCCGCACACCACTTCAACGGTCTGCTCGTCGGCAAAGCTGCCGGTGCCGAAGAACACGTCGACCCGGTTGCGGGCGTAGTAACCGGTGCGCGAGGCCACTTGCTTGGAGATCACCTTCTCGGCGCTCTTGAGCACGTCCGGGAAGGAGAACCAGCGCGGCTCGCCGATGGCGCGGAACATCGGGTTGGTGTTGAACTGCATGATCTGCCGGACCGAGTGACGCAAGGCCTTGGACGGGATGGTGCCCAAGTGGGTGCAGTTGCCACCGACCTGCCGACGGCTGTCGACCATCGCGACCTTGCGCCCTGCCTTGGCGGCGTTCATTGCCGCGCCTTCTCCCGCCGGGCCGGAACCCAATACCACCACGTCGTAGTTGTAGACAGCCATGCGTACTCCTCAGAACAGGCCGCGGCACCACATTTGGCACCACGGCTAAATCATGCCGGCCAGCGACATGAAGGAACAATTTTCAGGCCGGTTCACGAGCCCGGCCACAGTCTATAGAAGCGTCAACGCCGCGCACATTACCCCTTGGTCGCGTCGTAGGCTAGTTTTGCCTGCGCTATTTCGCCACAGGCAAGCTTTCATTGCGCTGTCAGCGGTGCAATGTCGCTCACTCAACGTTTACCTGAATCATCGTGGCGAGGGAGCTTGCTCCCGCTTGAGTGCGAAGCGCTCACAAAAAAGGGTCTGCTGCGCGGCCCAGCGGGAGCAAGCTCCCTCGCCACAGGTCGCCTACATCCTGAAGGATGTCATCATTGGGTTTTTCCGCTGCTGATCCGTTCAAACATGTCGTTGGTACGGGTGACAAAACGATTGCCATCGCGCAACACGAAAAATACCCCGATGCCATGTTTTTCGGCATAGTCCCAACCCCGTTCGGGACCGAGAATCAGCAACAGCGTCGACAGTCCATCGGCCATCAACGCCGAAGGATGAATCACCGTGACTGACGCCAGGTTGTGTAGGACCGGTGCACCGGTACGTGCATCAAAGGTGTGGGAGTAACGCACCCCGTCCTGTTCGAAGTAACGACGGTAGTCACCGGACGTCGAGACTGCGTAGCCGTTGACTTCGATGACACGCTCAGCCACTTGCCGGTCATCCCGAGGCTCCTCCAGGGCAATGCGCCAGGCCGAGCCGTCGGGTTTACGCCCGGCAGCCTTGAGTTCACCGGTGGCTTCGGCCAGGTAACTGTCGATGCCCAGGGCCTGGAGTCTGGCGGCGATCCGGTCGACGGCATAGCCCGCAGCGATGCTGTTGAAGTCGACCTCCACCGCGGCGTCCTTGCACAGCCGGTCGCCGTCGATGCGCAAATGACCCTGCCCGACGCGCTGGCGCACCTGGGCCAAGGCTGCCGTGGTCGGCACTTTCTCTTCTCGGGACTGGGGACCGAAACCCCACAGGTTCAGCAGCGGTTCCACCGTCAGGTCAAAAGAACCGTCGCTTTGGGCTGACAACTGCTCACCCACACCGATCAGTTCGAGTACCGGGCCGGGCATGACCAGGCAGCTATCAGCAGGCAGCGCGTTGAAACGTTCGATATCCGAGTCGCTACGGTAGGTCGAGAATTGCCGATCCACTTCGGCAAGGATGTTTTCCACCTCGGCCTGCACCGCTTTCAGATTGGGGGTGGCGGAATGCCTGACGTATTGAATGGAATAATGACTGCCCATGGTCGGTCCATCGAAGCGCTCCAGGGTGTCGCCGTTGCCGCAGCCGGACAAGACACCGGCCAGGACCACAAGCTTTCCCCACCGTCCAGTTAACAAATCTTCATCCCCCCTCAAAACCGCGCCGGCCATTATGGGCTTCAGCGCGTGCATGCGCGAACCTATGGGAGCAGACCTGTGGGAGCAAAGCTTGCTCGCGATGCATGCGACACGGTCCAGCTACAAGGCTGCGTTATCCGTTCATCGCGAGCAAGCTTTGCTCCCACAGCCCCCAAAGCGTGCAGCGCCTCCATACAAGATTTGTCAGAGCGAGTACCTACCCATGCCTTCCACCACGAGCAACGGCAAGGCGATTTTTCGCGTTGTCAGCGGCAACTTCCTGGAGATGTTCGACTTCATGGTCTACGGCTTCTACGCCACGGCCATCGCCAAGACGTTCTTCCCCACCGACAGTGCTTTCGCCTCGCTGATGCTGTCCCTGGCCACGTTCGGTGCCGGGTTCCTGATGCGTCCTCTGGGGGCGATTTTTCTGGGTGCCTACATCGACCGCCACGGCCGCCGTAAAGGCTTGATTATCACCCTGGTGATGATGGCCGCCGGCACGGTGCTTATCGCCTGTGTGCCGGGCTACGCCACCCTCGGCGTGGCGGCACCGCTGCTGGTGCTGCTGGGGCGATTGCTGCAGGGCTTTTCCGCTGGTGTTGAGCTGGGCGGCGTGTCGGTGTACCTGGCGGAAATTTCCACGCCGGGGCGCAAGGGGTTCTTTGTCAGTTGGCAATCCGCCAGTCAACAGGCGGCCGTCGTGTTTGCCGGTCTGCTGGGCGTTGGCCTCAATCACTGGCTGAGTCCCCAGGAGATGGGTGAATGGGGCTGGCGCGTGCCGTTCCTGGTGGGTTGCATGATTGTGCCGGTGATATTCGTGATCCGTCGCTCACTGGAAGAAACACCTGAGTTCCAGGCGAGAAAACATCGCCCTACCCTGTCGGAAATCATCCGTTCCATCGGTCAGAATTTCGGCATCGTCCTGGCGGGCATGGCGCTGGTGGTGATGACCACGGTGTCGTTTTACCTGATCACGGCGTACACCCCGACCTTCGGTAAAGCCGAATTGAACCTGTCGGACCTGGATGCATTGCTGGTCACGGTATGCATCGGGCTGTCGAACTTCTTCTGGCTGCCGGTGATGGGCGCGTTTTCCGACAAGATCGGACGCAAGCCCTTGCTACTGGGTGCGACTATTCTGGCGATTCTCACGGCATATCCGGCGCTGTCCTGGCTGGTGGCGAACCCCAGCTTCAGCCATTTGCTGATCGTGGAATTGTGGTTGTCATTCTTGTATGGATCGTACAACGGCGCCATGGTCGTCGCCTTGACGGAAATCATGCCGCTCGAAGTGCGTACCACCGGCTTCTCCCTGGCCTACAGTCTGGCAACCGCGACCTTCGGCGGGTTTACCCCAGCGGCCTGCACTTATCTGATTCACGTACTGGGCAACAAAGCCGCGCCGGGGATCTGGCTCAGTGGCGCGGCGGTGCTGGGGTTGATTGCCACCCTGGTATTGTTCAAGGGTAATCGGCATGAACTGCGGACCGCACAAGCTTCGATGGTGAGCGGCGCCTGATAGATTGCCTTCGTCAGATCGCCGCCCGGAGCGGGCTTGCTCCGGGCGGCGATCCGACGAAGAGGCCGGCGCACTCAACACAAAACCTCCAGACAAAAAAAACGCCCCGACAAGTCGGGGCGTTTTCATCTGCAGCTAACGCTTAGCGCGGAAATGCTGGCGGGTTTACACCGGCCATGTCTTCCATCACGCGAACCACCTGGCAGCTGTAACCGAACTCGTTGTCGTACCAAACGTACAGCACAACGCGGTTGTCCTGAACGATGGTCGCTTCAGCGTCAACCACGCCGGCATGGCGCGAGCCAACGAAGTCGGTGGACACCACTTCCTGGGAATTGACGAAATCGATCTGCTTGTGCAGGTCGGAGTGCAGCGCCATGTAGCGCAGGTACTCGTTCATCTCTTCACGGGTGGCAGCTTTCTCAAGGTTCAGGTTGAGGATGGCCATCGACACGTTCGGCGTCGGTACACGGATCGCGTTGCCGGTCAGCTTGCCGGCCAGCTCAGGCAGAGCCTTGGCAGCGGCGGTGGCGGCACCGGTCTCGGTGATCACCATGTTCAGCGCGGCGCTGCGGCCACGGCGATCGCCCTTGTGGAAGTTGTCGATCAGGTTCTGGTCGTTGGTGTACGAGTGAACGGTTTCAACGTGACCGTTGATGATGCCGAACTTGTCGTTCACCGCCTTGAGCACCGGCACAATGGCGTTGGTGGTGCAGGAGGCGGCGGAGACGATCTTGTCGTCAGCGGTGATTTCGTTGTGGTTGATGCCGTGAACGATGTTCTTCAGCTTGCCTTTGCCAGGCGCGGTCAGAACGACGCGGTCGATGCCCGGGCAAGCCAGGTGCTGGCCCAGACCGTCGGCATCACGCCATACGCCGGTGTTGTCCACCAGCAGTGCGTCCTTGATGCCGTACTGGGTGTAATCCACCTCGGTCGGGCTCTTCGCGTAGATCACCTGGATCAGGTTGCCGTTGGCGAGAATGGTGTTGTTTTCTTCATCGATGATGATGGTGCCGTTGAACGAACCATGGACCGAATCGCGACGCAGGAGGCTGGCGCGCTTGGTCAGGTCGTTCTCGGCGCCTTTGCGCACCACGATGGCCCGCAGGCGCAAACCGTCGCCACCGCCGGTTTTTTCGATCAGGATGCGCGCCAGCAGACGGCCGATACGACCGAAGCCGTACAGGACCACATCAGTGCCCTTGCGAGGCGAAGCGTTCTGCTGGCCAACCACATCAGCCATCTCTTCACGAACGAACTGCTCGGCGCTACGGCCATTGCCTTCGTTACGGAATTTGAACGCCAACTTGCCCAGATCCACCGAAGCCGCGCCGAGCTTGAGCTCGCTCATGGCCTTGAGCAGCGGGAATGTTTCGTGGACGGAGAGTTCGCTGTCGTCGGAAGAACGGTGGCGAGCAAAGCGATGAGCCTTGAGAATCGCGATGACAGACTGGTTGATCAGGCTGCGGCCATAGATCGAGCTCACCACGTTGTTATTGCGGTAGAGCTGACCGATGAGAGGGATCATCGCTTCTGCGAGTGCTTCACGATCGATCCATTCACCAAGACACTGGTCGGGCTTCTGAGTCACGGGAACCTTCCACATGTAGGGGCTGAAAAAAGGGGCTACATTATGCCGCCGAGTCTTCGGCGGAGCAATGCGCGCCTGTCGCACCGTGGTTTTCCTGTTCGCCAGGGTAGTCTGCGACTGACAGCCGCCCCCTTCCCCCGCTACAATTGCCGACTTTGTCGCAACGCTGGAGCTCAACCTTCCGTGCCCGTTCTGCGTCTCCCGCTTCTCCCTGCCGCGGCAGGTAAACAGCACTGGGGCAACCTGCCCGGTGCCGCCCTGAGCCTGGCCATCGCCGAGGCTGCCAGCGCTGCAAAGCGCTTTACCCTGCTGCTGACCGCCGACAGCCAAAGCGCCGAGCGGCTCGAACAGGAACTGAGTTTCTTCGCCCCGGATTTGCCCGTGCTGCATTTCCCGGACTGGGAAACCCTGCCCTACGATCTGTTTTCGCCCCACCAGGACATCGTTTCCCAGCGAATCGCCAGCCTTTATCGGTTGCCGGAGCTCAGTCATGGCGTTTTGGTAGTGCCGATCACCACAGCCCTACATCGCCTGGCACCGACCCAGTTTTTGCTGGGCAGCAGCCTGGTGCTGGACATCGGCCAGAAGCTCGACGTCGAGCAAATGCGCAGTCGTCTTGAAGCCAGTGGCTATCGCTGCGTCGATACGGTGTACGAGCACGGCGAGTTTGCGGTGCGCGGCGCGTTGATCGACCTGTTCCCAATGGGTAGCAAGTTGCCTTACCGCATCGACCTGTTCGATGACGAAATCGAAACGCTGCGCACCTTCGATCCGGAAAACCAACGTTCTATCGACAAAGTACAGTCGGTGCGCCTGCTGCCGGCCAAGGAATTCCCGCTGCAAAAAGACGCCGTGACCCGATTCAAGGCGCGCTTTCGCGAACGCTTCGATGTGGATTTCCGGCGCTGCCCGATCTTCCAGGACCTGAGCAGCGGGATCACTCCCGCCGGTATCGAGTACTACCTGCCGCTGTTTTTCGAAGAAACCTCCACCCTGTTCGATTACCTGCCCCAGGACACCCAGGTGTTTTCCCTGCCCGGCATCGAGCAGGCGGCGGAGAACTTCTGGAACGATGTGCGCAATCGCTACGAAGAGCGCCGCGTCGATCCTTCCCGTCCTTTACTGCCACCGGCCGAGCTGTTCCTGCCGGTGGAAGACTGTTTTGCCCGGCTCAAGAACTGGCCACGCGTGGTGGCGAGCCAGCAGGACGTGGAAACCGGCGTCGGCCGCGAACGCTTCCCAGCCAAGGCCTTGCCAGACCTGGCGATCGAAGCCAAGGCCACGCAGCCACTGGCGGCCCTGGCCGGTTTTCTCGACGGTTTCCCCGGCCGCGTGCTGTTCACCGCCGAATCCGCCGGTCGTCGTGAAGTGCTGCTGGAACTGCTTGAACGCCTGAAGCTGAGACCGAAAACCGTCGATAGCTGGCCAGACTTCGTCGCCGGCAAAGATCGCCTGGCGATCACCATCGCGCCGCTCAACGATGGCCTTGTCCTGGAAGACCCGGCCCTGGCGCTGGTGGCCGAAAGCCCATTGTTCGGCCAGCGCGTCATGCAGCGTCGTCGTCGCGAGAAGCGCGCCGACGCCGCCAACGACGCCGTCATCAAGAACCTCACCGAGCTGCGCGAAGGCGCGCCAGTGGTGCACATCGACCACGGCGTAGGCCGCTACCTGGGCCTGGCGACCCTGGAAATCGACAACCAGGCCGCCGAATTCCTCACCCTGGAATACGCCGAGGGCGCCAAACTCTACGTGCCGGTGGCTAACCTGCACCTGATCGCCCGCTACACCGGTAGCGACGACGCCCTGGCGCCGCTGCATCGCCTGGGTTCGGAAACCTGGCAGAAGGCCAAGCGCAAGGCCGCCGAACAAGTGCGCGATGTCGCCGCCGAGTTGCTGGACATCTATGCCCGTCGCGCCGCCCGCGAGGGGTATGCCTTCGCCGACCCGAAAGCCGACTACGAAACCTTCAGCGCCGGGTTTCCCTTCGAGGAAACCGTCGACCAGCAGACCACTATCGAAGCCGTGCGCGCCGACATGCTCGCGCCCAAGCCGATGGACCGGCTGGTGTGCGGCGATGTCGGTTTTGGCAAGACCGAAGTGGCGATGCGCGCCGCGTTCATTGCCGTGCACGGCGGTAAACAGGTGGCAATCCTGGTGCCCACCACCCTGCTCGCCCAGCAGCACTACAACAGTTTCCGCGACCGCTTCGCCGACTGGCCGGTGACCGTGGAGGTGATGAGCCGCTTCAAGTCCACCAAGGAAGTGAACGCTGCGGTGGCCGACTTGGCCGAGGGCAAGATCGACATCGTCATCGGTACGCACAAACTGCTGCAGGACGATGTGAAGATCAAAAACCTGGGGCTGGTGATCATCGACGAAGAGCACCGCTTTGGCGTGCGCCAGAAAGAACAGCTCAAGGCCCTGCGCAGCGAGGTCGACATCCTGACCCTGACGGCCACACCGATCCCGCGCACGCTGAACATGGCCGTGTCGGGCATGCGTGACCTGTCGATCATCGCCACGCCGCCGGCCCGGCGCCTGTCGGTGCGCACCTTCGTCATGGAGCAGAACAAAAGCACGATCAAGGAAGCCCTGCTGCGCGAGCTGCTGCGTGGCGGCCAGGTCTATTACCTGCACAACGACGTCAAGACCATCGAGAAATGCGCCGCCGACCTGGCCGAGCTGGTGCCGGAAGCCCGCATCGGCATCGGCCACGGGCAGATGCGCGAACGCGAACTCGAACAGGTAATGAGCGATTTCTACCACAAGCGCTTCAACGTGCTGATCGCCTCGACCATCATCGAGACCGGCATCGACGTGCCGAGCGCCAACACCATCATCATCGAGCGCGCCGACAAATTCGGCCTGGCCCAGTTGCACCAGTTGCGCGGTCGGGTCGGTCGTAGCCACCACCAGGCCTACGCTTACCTGCTGACGCCGCCGCGCCAGCAGATCACCCCGGACGCGGAAAAGCGCCTGGAGGCCATCGCCAACACCCAGGACCTGGGCGCCGGTTTCGTGCTGGCCACCAACGACCTGGAAATCCGGGGTGCAGGCGAGTTGCTGGGCGACGGCCAGAGCGGCCAGATCCAGGCCGTGGGCTTCACCCTGTACATGGAAATGCTCGAACGAGCGGTCAAGTCGATCCGCAAGGGTGAGCAACCAAACCTCGACCAGCCGTTGGGCGGCGGGCCGGAAATCAATCTGCGGGTGCCGGCGCTGATCCCGGAAGACTACCTGCCGGATGTCCACGCACGGCTGATTCTCTACAAACGCATCGCCTCGGCCACCGACGAAGAAGGCCTCAAAGACCTGCAAGTGGAGATGATCGACCGCTTCGGCCTGCTACCGGAGCCCACCAAGAACCTGGTGCGTACCACCTGGCTCAAGCTCAAGGCCGAACAACTGGGCATCAAGAAAGTCGATGGCGGCCCCAATGGCGGTCGTATCGAGTTTGAAGCCCAGACGCCGGTCGATCCGCTGGTGCTGATCAAGCTGATCCAGGGCCAGCCCAAACGCTACAAGTTCGAAGGTGCCACGATGTTCAAATTCATGGTGCCCATGGAACGCCCGGAAGAGCGTTTCAATACCGTAGAAGCGCTGTTCGAGCGCCTCACTCCGACCCCTGCTTGAAGGACGCCCCATGCGCCTGTTTCGCTCACTGACCTTGTTGATGACCCTGGTCGCTCCCCTGGCGTTTGCCGACGACCTGTATCAGGTTGAAATGATCCTGATGCGCCAGAACGCCGAACCGGCGATTGTCAGCCGCGCCGCGCCGGAGAACTGGGACGCGGGTGCGCAACGCCTGGACGCGAACAGCCAACGCACGCCTGCATTGGGTCACGTCGTGGAAAAACTCAACGCCAGCGGCCAGTACACAGTGCTGATGCACAAAGCCTGGCAGCAGAACCTGGGCGAACAGGGCAGCCGAATTGCCGTCAGTGATGGCGCAGAACAGTTTGGTCAGTTCCCCATTGAGGGGACCCTGGAATTGAAACTGGGGCGGTTTACCGATGTGGATGCGGACTTCTGGATCAACCAGATCGACACCAATGGGCTGGTCACTTCCAGCGAACGCCTCAAACAGCAGAGCCATACCAAAAATGGTCAGTTGAATTTCCTCGACAACGGCCACCTCGGCCTGCTGATCAAAATCACCTCGCTGACTGCGCCTGCGCCACGGCAGGCGCCTGACGCCATTGCGGACTGATCGGCGCGCCTATGCCCTCGCCCCTGAGCAAACCCCTGGCACCCTCCTGGGTCAATCGATTCAAGGAACAGAGCCTGGAGCGTGGGCGTCGTTACGCGCTGGAAAACCGCGTCAGGATCGTCGAGGCCGGCGACAGCACCATCACCGCCAGTTGTGAAGGCTCTGGGGGCAACGTTTACCGCCAGACGATTCGCCTGAAAGAGTCAGCCAAAGGCACATTGATTCTGCTCGAAGCCGCCTGTACCTGCCCGGTGCGCATCAACTGCAAACACTGCGCGGCAGTACTGCTGCAAGTCCAGGAAACCCTGGCCTACCCGGCCGCCGAGAAAGACGCGCAGTTGCTGGAGAAACTCCAGGCCGTGCTGGAAAACCGCAGCCCCAAGGCTCCGCCGCAAGTGCTGGTGGACAATGTTCAGCCAGTGCCGCGGCTGTGGCTGGCAAGCATCGAGTTCAGCGCTTTCGAGCCGCGCAACGGCAAGATGCAGCGCTATATCCAGCACCGCGCCGCCCTGTCTTTCAGCTACCTGGACGAATACATCAGCGGCCAGCGCAACACTGACGTACTGATTCGCCAGGAAACACAAACGCTGCGGATTAAACGCCAGACGGAAGTCGAGCAGTCCTACCGCGAACAGCTACGCATCCTCGGCTTCAAAATCGCAACCCGCCAAAGCAAGGCCCTGCCCGAAAGCGCCGGTGAGCTGTACGAGATGGTCAACGACAGTGCCTGGCTGACGTTCACCCTCAACGATCTGCCGAAACTGCGTAGCCAGGGCTGGGAGTTGCAGATCGACGAGGATTTCGGTTTCGACCTGACGGCGGTGGACGAATGGTACGCCACGGTCGAAGAAACGCCGGAACGGGACTGGTTCGATCTGGAACTGGGGATCATCGTCAACGGTGAGCGATTGAGCCTGCTGCCGATTCTGCTGAACCTGATGCGTTCGCACATCGAGCTGTTCAACCCGGAACGCCTGGCCAGGCGCCGCGATGATGAACTCATTCTGGTCAACTTGCCTAATCGCCCGAACTCCGAGTTCGGCCCGCAGCAAGTGGCCCTGCCCTATGGCCGGCTGAAACCGGTGCTGGCCACCCTGGGCGAGTTTTACCTGCAAGAACCGGGCACCACCAAACTGCGCTTGAACAGCGCAGATGCCCTGCGCCTGAACCCGCTGCAAGACATGCCCCTGCGCTGGGAAGGCGGCGAACACATCCGTGGCCTGGCCCAGCGCCTGCGGGACATCAAGGACTACACCAGCACGGCGCCAGAAGGCCTGAACGCCACACTGCGGCCTTATCAGCTCGAAGGGTTGAGCTGGATGCAATCGCTGCGGCAACTGGAAGTGGGCGGCATCCTCGCGGACGACATGGGCCTGGGCAAAACCCTACAAACCCTGGCGCACATCCTCAGTGAAAAAAACGCCGGGCGCCTCGACCGCCCCTGCATGGTGGTCATGCCCACCAGCCTGATCCCCAACTGGCTCGACGAGGCCGCCCACTTCACCCCGCAACTCAAGGTGTTGGCCTTGTACGGTGCCGGGCGCAAGAAGCATTTTGACCGGCTGACCGATTACGACCTGGTCCTCACCACCTATGCGCTGCTGCCCAAGGATGTCGAGCGCCTGGCGGCGCAGCCGTTGCATGTGCTGATCCTCGATGAAGCCCAGTACATCAAGAACCCGAACAGCAAAGCCGCCCAGGCCGCCCGCGAACTCAACGCGAGGCAGCGGCTGTGCCTGTCCGGTACGCCCCTGGAAAACCACCTGGGCGAGTTGTGGTCGCTGTTCCACTTCCTGCTGCCGGGATGGCTCGGCGACGTCAAGAGTTTCAACCGCGACTACCGCGTGCCGATTGAAAAGCGCGGCAGCGACGTGCGACTGCAGCACCTCAACGGTCGGATCAAACCTTTTCTGTTGCGCCGGACCAAGGAGCAAGTGGCGACAGAACTGCCCCCCAAGACCGAGATCATCCATTGGGTCGAGCTCAGCGATGCCCAGCGGGACGTCTACGAAACCATGCGCCTGGCCATGGACAAGAAGGTACGCGACGAGATCACTCGCAAAGGCGTGGCTCGCAGCCAGATCATCATTCTCGAGGCACTGCTCAAGCTTCGCCAGGTCTGTTGTGACCTGCGCCTGCTCAACGATGCCACCCTGCCCGCCCGAGGCAGCACCTCGGGCAAGCTCGACAGCCTGATGGAGATGCTCGAAGAGCTGTTTGAAGAAGGTCGTCGGGTGCTGCTGTTTTCTCAGTTCACCTCGATGCTGTCGCTGATCGAAGACGAACTGAAGAAACGCGGCGTCGATTACGCCATCCTGACCGGCCAGACCCGGGACCGACGCACGCCCGTCAAAGAATTTCAGAGCGGCAAGCGGCAGATCTTTCTGATCAGCCTGAAGGCCGGCGGCGTAGGCCTGAACCTGACCGAGGCGGACACGGTGATCCACTACGATCCATGGTGGAACCCCGCCACCGAAAACCAGGCGACCGACCGCGCCTATCGCATCGGCCAGGAAAAGCCGGTGTTCGTCTACAAAATGATTGCCCGAGGCACGGTGGAAGAGAAGATTCAACTGCTGCAGAAGGAAAAATCCGACCTCGCAGCCGGCGTACTGGACGGGCGCGTGGCCGGAGACTGGAAACTGCAAAGCGACGATATCGAGGCACTGTTCGCGCCATTGCCGGACAAGCTGGAAAAACGCTGAGCGAACTTATAGGCGCCCGCAGGCACCCGTAGGAGCTGTCGCGTGCAACGAGGCTGCGATCTTTCCCCTGCCCATAAAATCCAACGCAAAAAGATCAAAAGATCGCAGGCTTCGCCAGCTCCTACGGATTAAGCGTACTCGCGATGACGGATTATCAGGCCTTGGGCAGCGGCGCAAACAGCGCTTCGATATCGCTCTGCTGCCTCATCTGATGGATGACGAAACCGAAAATCGGAGCCTTCCGAGAGCTTTGTACGAATATCCCTTACCGACAGCCGAAAACCTTTGCGCCCGTTTTCACTGCCTGTTCCACTAGCCAGCCTTCAATACCCGCGCCAACGTCGACTTCACCTGACCCATCCCGTCATGCAGCGCCTGCTCGATTTCCGCCATGGTGATCACAGCCGTGGACTTGCCCGCCGCCGGGTTCACCACCAGCGCCAGGCAGGCGTAATCGAGCTCCAGTTCACGCGCCAGCGCCGCTTCCGGCATGCCGGTCATGCCGACGATGTCGCATCCGTCGCGTTCCAGGCGGGCGATTTCGGCGACGGTTTCCAGGCGTGGCCCCTGGGTGCAGGCGTATACACCATGGCTGCTGTAGCCACAGCCTTCGGCGGCCAGGGCGGCGATCAGTTGCTGGCGCAGCGCCTCGCTGTAGGGGTAGCTGAAATCAATGTGGGTGACCGCTTCCAGGTCATCGGCAAAATAGGTGTGCTGACGGCCGCTGGTGTAATCGATCAATTGGTGAGGCACGCAGAAATGCCCGGTGCCCATCGCAGCGTGAATCCCGCCCACCGCGTTGACCGCGAGGATCGCCTCGGCGCCGGCCTGCTTCAGGGCCCAGAGGTTGGCGCGATAGTTCACCTGGTGAGGTGGAAACCGATGAGGATGGCCGTGACGGGCCAGAAACAGCACTTCGCGTCCGGCGTAGTCACCGATCTGCACCTCGGCCGATGGCGCACCATAAGGCGTTTCTACTGCCAAGGACTGGCGAATGGTCAGACCTTCAAGCTGGGTCAGGCCAGTGCCGCCGATAATTGCGTAAACGGTCATGACAAATGTCCTTAATCGATCAGTTGGGCGGCTTTCAGCGCGCCGATTGCCGTCAGCCAGCGCGGGGCCTGGCGGTACTCGGTGGAGGCGAAGGCCTGGCCACGCATGCGTGCGATGCGCGCCGATGGCTTGACCTTCAAGCGCTGGGCAGCGCTCAAGGCCAGTTCCGCGGCGGCGCGGTCGTTGCACACCAGGCCCATGTCGCAACCCGCCGACAACGCCGCCTCGATACGACTGGCGGCATCACCCACCACGTGAGCCCCCGCCATCGACAGATCATCGCTGAAGATCACCCCATCGAACTGCAATTCCCCACGCAGGATGTCTTGCAGCCAGCGCCGGGAAAAACCGGCTGGATTGGCATCGACCTGCGGATAAATGACATGGGCCGGCATGACTGCCGCCAGTTGCTTGCTGAGTTTGGCGAACGGAACCAGGTCGTGGGCGCGGATCTGTTCAAGGCTGCGCTCATCGTTGGGAATGGCCACGTGGGAGTCGGCTTCGGCCCAGCCGTGGCCGGGGAAATGCTTGCCGGTGGCGGCCATACCGGCGGCGTTCATACCGCGAATGAAGGCACCTGCCAACAGCGCGGCGCGCTCGGGGTCGCCCTCGAAGGCACGACTGCCAACCACCGCGCTGCGTTGATAATCGAGGTCCAGCACCGGGGCGAAACTCAAATCGAGACCGACCGCCAGCACCTCAGTGGCCATGATCCAGCCGCATTCCTCGGCCAGGTATTCGGCATTCGGGTTGTCGGCAATCGCCCGCATGGCCGGCAAACGCACAAACCCCTGGCGCAAGCGTTGAACACGCCCGCCTTCCTGATCGACCGCCAACAGCAGGTCCGGACGGATGGCGCGGATCGAGGCGCTGAGCTCGCGCACTTGGCGGGGATGTTGGATGTTGCGAGCAAAAATGATCAAGCCACCCACTTCGGGCTGGCGCAACAGGTGGCGATCTTCGGCCGTCAACCAGGTACCGGCGACGTCCACCATCAACGAGCCTTGCAGGCCAGCAGTCATAGCATTTCCTTTATAACCATGAACCCCACCTGCACAACCATGCCTCCCAGCACCAGGCCGGGCAGGTCACGGTCATGCATTGAAATATTAAGCGGGTTCAGAACGAGAATCGGCATGGGCCGCTAGCTTAGCGGATGTAGGCAGCGGAGCCCACCCGTGTCCTCACGCCTTGGCGAGCGCCGGCGTTGATTTGCTGCGCGGGCGCAACTGCGCAGCGGCCAAGGCCTCATCGGTGACGCCACTTTCGGCGCGCATGCCAGCGGCCAGAAATGGCACCATCAGACGCATCACTTGCTCAATCGAAGTATTCACGCCGAAATCGGTTTCAGCGATGGCCCGCAGCGCCTTGATGCCAGACATGCTGAACGCCGCGGCGCCAAGCATGAAATGCACGCGCCAGAACAACTCGATCGGCGGAATGCGCGGAGCGGCTTCGTTAACCAGCAGCATATAGCGGCGGAAAACCTTGCCGTACATGTCTTCCAGATAACGCCGCAGGTGGCCCTGACTCTGGCTGAATGCCAGGCCCAGCAAGCGCATGAAAATGGAAAGGTCGTTACCGCTGCGTGGCTGCACGACAAGAGCTTGCTCGACCAGGATCTCAAGCAGCTCTTCCAGGGTTGGCTTGACGTCAGGCTTGGCCTGACGCCGCTCCAGCTCACGTTCCAGGCTGACACAGAAAGGCCCGAGGAAACGCGAGAACACGGCCTGGATCAGCGCTTTCTTCGAACCGAAGTGATAATTCACCGCCGCCAGGTTCACCCCGGCCTTGCTGGTGATCAGACGCAATGAGGTTTCAGCGAAACCTTTTTCCGCGAACAATTGCTCGGCAGCATCGAGAATGCGTTCAACGGTTTCCGACTGGGCCATGGCTACTCCGCCTGACAAACACTTGTTTGAAACATACGTTTCAGCCTTAGGGTTGTCAAGCCTGCCGGGACGTTTTGCGAACGCTCGGTCAGATATTTAACCACACCTATGGCCCGCTGTAGCCCATGACGTTTTTGCGGCCCGACCGACCGTCCAGCGGCCTGCGAGAAAAGGAGGATTGCCAAGCGGCGCCCACTGTATATAATCCCAGTCACTGTATAAAAAGACAGAGCGATCAATATGCTAAAGCTGACGCCACGCCAAGCAGAGATTCTGGCCTTCATCAAACGCTGCCTCGAAGACAACGGCTACCCGCCGACCCGCGCGGAAATCGCCCAGGAACTGGGCTTCAAGTCGCCCAACGCGGCTGAAGAGCACCTCAAGGCGCTGGCTCGCAAGGGCGCTATCGAAATGACCCCGGGCGCATCCCGCGGCATTCGTATCCCTGGCTTTGAAGCCAAGGCTGACGAAACCACCCTACCGATCATTGGCCGGGTAGCAGCAGGCGCCCCGATCCTTGCCGAGCAGCATGTCGAAGAGTCCTGCAACATCAACCCATCGTTCTTCCATCCACGGGCGGACTACCTTCTTCGCGTGCACGGCATGAGCATGAAGGACATCGGCATTTTCGACGGTGACCTTCTTGCGGTCCACACCACTCGCGAAGCCCGCAACGGCCAGATCGTGGTGGCGCGAATCGGTGATGAAGTGACCGTCAAGCGCTTCAAGCGCGACGGTAGCAAGGTCTGGCTGATTGCCGAGAATCCCGAGTTCGCCCCCATCGAAGTCGATCTTAAAGATCAGGATCTGGTCATCGAAGGCTTGAGTGTCGGCGTTATACGCCGCTAAAGGAGGCTTTATGCAGTTCCCACACACACCACAACACACTCAACTTCCGCTGTTCGAGGCGTTCATGGCCCAACCGCTGGTTCCGGCCCTCAAAGAAGTGATCGAGTCACCTTGGGGCACCGAGCCCGAGGCCTTCAGTGAACTGTCGTTACGTGGTGCCGCCGGGAACTGCCTGAACTTGCTGGCGCCGATCCTGCGCGAGCTGAGCCAGGACCAGGACGCTCGCTGGCTGACGTTGATCGCACCACCGGCCAGCGTCACCCAGGCCTGGCTGCGGGATGCGGGCCTGAACCGTGAGCGCATCCTGCTGCTGCAGCCACGGGGCACTCAAAGCGCCCAGCAACTGACCTGCGAAGCGCTGCGCCTGGGCCGCAGTCATACAGTGGTCAGTTGGCTCAATCCTTTGACCGCGATTGCACGGCAGCAGTTGATCAGCGCCGCTCGCACCGGGGACGCACAAAGCCTGAATATTCGATTGGGCTAAGACAAACGCAGGGCTTCTCCAGGACAGAGAAGCCGGCCAGGAACACTATTTTCCAGGAAAAGCCGACAGGCGGGATCAATGAAGAACCCGCGGCCCCTCTTCCTTGTTGAATTCACCTTCAACCAGACGACCAGCCATCTGCACGCCCACACTCAGCATGGCTTTGGCGACTTCGACGTGCTGGCCTTGCAGGAAGGCCTTGGCATCCTCGGAGAAGTTCAAGGTAACCAGAGAACCCTCGTCCTCGGCCCTGCGCAGCTCGATGCGGCCATCAGGTAGTTCGACAATTTCTAGAAAGGACGTTGGCATAAAAGTCTGTTCTCCACGAAAGGCGAGGATTATATAGTCATCGGCCAGGCTTCGCTCGGGATCTTGACCAAGTGTTATGGGCGAATATTACGGATCGGGGAGGAAGCTCAACACTCGTTCAACCCTTCGCGAAAACGGATTGCCAGGCTTTTGAGGTTCTGACGCCAGCTTTCCAGCTCTTCCCGGCTCAACGCCTGCTCAGGCTCTTCTTCGTCCAGATTGACCGCCATGATCAAAGGCTGAGTCACGTCCCCCTTAGGCTTGCGAGGAGCTCGGGGCGGCTCAAACAGTGCCGCGTGTGCCGCCAACAGTTGGGCCAACCAGGTTTGCGGGTTGTGCGCCAGCTCGACCATTTCGGCCAGTTCCGGGATAGCGATGGTTTCCAACACCTGCGGTGTCAACAACAGTTCGGCCCGGGGTGCATTGGCCTGCGGCAGGCGGTAGAAACCGGCAATTTCATGGCAAAGCCCCAACAACGCCCCGTACAGATGGAACAGCGCTGATTCACGCCCGGCCTGGGTCAGCGCGGGGGAATTCATGGCACGCCCATCCTCAGCCCTGGCGAGCGCGTCGAGCGACAGGCCGGCGAAATAAATTTTCTGATTGGTACGGGTATAGAGTTCGTGGGCCATGGCGGCATTCTCCCCAACGAAATAAAAGCTTCACGCAAGGACGACAGTGTCGTGGAACAACCGCAGCCACTGCAAGGCAAAAACAAAAAGGCCGCATGAAAACCTTTGGGTTGTCATGCGGCCTTTTGTTTACTTGAGGCTATTCAGCGCTTGTCCTCGACGGTCCATTTGCCACCGTCGTAGTACGCCTTCCAGCCAGTTGGCTTGCCGTCGACTTCGGTCTGCACGTACTGCTCCTTGGTCTTGCGGCTGTAACGAATCACCGCCGGCCGACCCTCCGGATCCTTCTGCGGAGCTTCGCACAGGAAATGGTACTTCGGATCGATTTCGTCCTTGTGCGGCACGATCTCCAGCACCAGCGGCGCACGGGTCTCACGGTTTTTCGGGAACTGGCTGGCCGCCAGGAACAGGCCGGACGCGCCGTCGCGCAGGATGTAGGTGTCGTTGACCTTCTCGCACTTGAGTTCAGGCATCTTCACCGGGTCCATCTTCGGCGGCGCCGCGTCACCGCTCTTGAGCAGTTTGCGGGTGTTCTTGCAGGTCGGATTGGTGCAGCCGAAGAACTTGCCGAAACGGCCGGTCTTGAGCTGCATCTCACTGCCACACTTGTCGCATTCAAGGCTCGGGCCTTCATAGCCCTTGATGCGATAGGTGCCCTCTTCGATCTCATAACCGGCGCAATCGGGATTGTTACCGCAGATGTGCAGCTTGCGCTTCTCATCCAACAGGTAGGCATCCATCGCCGTGCTGCAGATCGGGCAGCGGTGCTTGCCGCGCAGCACCAGGGATTCCGATTCACCCTCGTCGTCCGCGGCGATTTCGTCACCCGGCACCAGGTTGACCGTCGCCTTGCAGCGCTCCTTTGGAGGCAGGCTATAGCCCGAGCAACCCAGGAACACACCTGTCGAGGCGGTACGGATCTGCATCGGACGACCACACGTCAGGCATGGGATGTCGGTCATCACAGGCTGGTTGGCCCGCATACCATTCTCGGCACTTTCGGCTACTTCGAGTTTTTTCTTGAAATCGCCATAAAACTCGTCGAGGACGTTTTTCCAGTCCCGCTCACCCTGGGCCACGTCGTCGAGGTTCTCTTCCATGCCGGCGGTGAAGCCGTAGTCCATCAGATTGGAGAAGCTCTCGGACAAACGTTCGGTGACGATGTCGCCCATCTTTTCCGAATAGAACCGACGGTTGTGCAGCGCCACGTAACCGCGGTCCTGGATCGTGGAAATGATCGCCGCGTAGGTCGAAGGACGACCGATGCCACGCTTTTCCATTTCCTTGACCAGGCTGGCTTCCGAATAACGGGCCGGCGGCTTGGTGAAGTGCTGGGTCGGATCGAGCTTGATCAGCTTCATCACATCGCCCTGGGCCATGTCTGGCAGGACGTCGTCATCACCCGGCTTGGTGATTTGTGGCATGACGCGGGTGTAGCCGTCGAACTTCAGAATGCGGCCCTTGGCGCGCAGCTCGAAGTCGCCCGCACCGACCGTGACCGTGGTCGACAGGTATTGCGCCGGCAGCATCTGGCAGGCCAGGAACTGGCGCCAGATCAGCTCGTAGAGGCGCTCGGCATCGCGCTCCATCCCCGACAGCTTGCTTGGCTCGGTGTTGGCATCGGAGGGACGAATCGCTTCGTGAGCCTCTTGTGCGCCTTCCTTGCTGCTGTAGACGTTCGGCGTCTCCGGCAGGTACTTCTTGCCGAACTCGCTTTCTATATAAGTGCGCGCCATTGTCACGGCATCGGCCGAGAGGTTGGTCGAGTCGGTACGCATATACGTGATGTAGCCTGCTTCGTACAAACGCTGGGCCATCATCATGGTTTTCTTCACACCGAAGCCCAGGCGGTTGCTCGCGGCCTGTTGCAGCGTGGAGGTGATGAACGGTGCCGACGGCTTGCTGCTGGTCGGCTTGTCTTCACGCTTGACGATGCTGTAGCTGGAAGCCTTGAGCTTCTCCAGCGCAGCCATGGCCTGGGTCTCGTTGAGCGGCTTGAAAGCTTCGCCCTTCTCGCGGGCCACGTCGAAGCGCACGGTGGCGCCCTTGGCGGTGCCGAGGTCGGCGTGGACTTCCCAGTACTCTTCAGGGATGAACGCGCGAATTTCCCGCTCACGCTCCACCACCAGCTTCACCGCGACCGACTGCACGCGACCGGCCGACAGGCCACGGGCGATCTTGGCCCACAGCAGTGGCGAGACCATGTAGCCCACCACGCGGTCAAGAAAGCGCCGCGCCTGTTGGGCGTTGACCCGATCGATGTCCAGCTCGCCCGGCTGGGAGAAGGCCTCCTGGATGGCCTTCTTGGTGATTTCGTTGAACACCACGCGCTTGTAGCGGCTGTCATCCCCACCGATGGCTTCGCGCAGGTGCCAGGCAATGGCTTCCCCTTCGCGGTCCAAGTCCGTCGCCAGATAGATGGTGTCGGCATCCTTGGCCAGCCGACGCAGTTCTTCGATGACCTTTTCCTTGCCCGGAAGGATCTCGTACTTGGCTTTCCAGCCGTGTTCCGGATCAACCCCCATGCGTGAGACCAGCTGCTTGCGCGCCTTGTCTTTGGGCGACAGCGCCGGCGCTTCACCGGCAGCAGCCTTGCCGCGTTTGGCGGCTGGCTCCTTGCTGGCGCTAGCCGAACCGCTGGTGGGCAGGTCTCGGATATGGCCGATACTCGACTTCACCACGTATTGGTTGCCCAGATACTTGTTGATGGTCTTGGCCTTAGCCGGGGATTCCACAATGACCAGCGATTTGCCCATGGATCAGAAAATTCCTGAATTCTAAAAAGTGAAAGGCGGTTGGCGCCTGACGCGGCACCGCTATATATAGTGGCTGCAAGGTGAGGTCAAGCGCAGGGTTGCCCCGGTATCGGCCTCAAGGCTTGGAAAAAAGGCTCTCTTCGGCCTGCACCAAAGCAAAGCGTGGCACCTGCTCGCCGTCAACTTCGACAGACTCCTGGAACATGCTCAACGGCCGCACCCAAAAGCCGTAATCGCCATACAGGGCTTGATAGAAGACCACTTCTTCCTCGGTCTCGGAATGCCGCGCGATGCTGAATACGCGGTACTGCGGACCTTTGTAATGTTGGTAGAGCCCAGGTTGTATCGGCATGTCTTGGCCCTCTCTCAAATCTTTTCAAAATAAAAACAAAAATTTTTTTTCTAAACCCGGAAAAAACAAAAACCGGGGCACTTGGCCCCGGCTTCCATCGACGTAACGCTTAGACGCGTTCGAAGACAGTGGCGATGCCCTGGCCGAGGCCAATGCACATAGTGGACACCCCAAAGGTGCCGCCGTTCTGCTTCATGACGTTGAGCAGCGTGCCGGAGATACGCGCACCGGAGCAACCGAACGGGTGACCCAGGGCGATCGCGCCGCCGTGCAGGTTAACCTTCTCGTTCATCTTGTCGAGCACTTTCAGATCTTTCAGCACTGGCAGGGCCTGTGCAGCGAAAGCTTCGTTGAGCTCGAAGAAGTCGATATCGGAAATGCCCAGGCCTGCACGCTTCAAGGCTTTCTGCGTCGCCGGTACTGGACCATAGCCCATGATTGCCGGGTCAACACCGGCCACGGCCATCGAACGAATCACCGCCATCGGCTGGATGCCCAGGTCCTGGGCACGCTGGGCCGACATCACGATCATGCACGAGGCACCGTCAGTGATCTGCGAAGACGTACCGGCGGTCACGGTGCCGCCCTTTGGATTGAAGGCCGGCTTGAGGGCCGCCAGGCTTTCCAGGGTGGTTTCCGGACGAATGGTTTCGTCATAGTCGAACAGTTTCAGGAAACCGTTCTCGTCGTAGCCCTGCATCGGGATGATTTCGTCCTTGAACTTGCCTTCCACAGTCGCCTTGTGGGCGAGTTGGTGGGAGCGCACGCCGAAGGCGTCCTGCTGTTCGCGGGTGATGCCGTGCATTTTGCCGAGCATTTCCGCAGTCAGGCCCATCATGCCCGAGGCTTTTGCCGCGTACAGGGACATGTGCGGATTCGGGTCGACGCCGTGCATCATGCTCACATGGCCCATGTGCTCGACACCACCGACGACAAACACGTCACCGTTGCCGGTCATGATCGCCTGAGCAGCGGTATGCAGCGCGCTCATGGACGAACCGCACAGACGGCTGACGGTCTGGCCGGCCGCGGTGTGAGGGATCTGGGTCATCAACGAGGCCATGCGGGCAATGTTCCAGCCCTGCTCCAGGGTCTGGTTCACACAGCCCCAGATCACGTCTTCGACTTCGTTGGGGTCGACCTTGACGTTACGTTCCAGCAGCTTGCTGATCAGGTGCGCCGACATGTCTTCGGCGCGGGTGTTGCGGTGCATGCCGCCCTTGGAGCGGCCCATCGGCGTACGACCGAAGTCGACAATCACGACGTCTCTAGGATTCAAGCTCATAAATGTTCTCTCGCTCTAGTCGTTGGGCGCTTAACCGAAGAAGCTCTGGCCGTTCTTGGCCATTTCACGCAGCTTCGCGGTCGGGTGGTACAGCGCGCCCAAATCAGCGTACTGGTCTGCCAGGGCAACGAACTCGGCTACACCGATCGAATCGATGTAACGCAGCGCACCGCCACGGAATGGAGGGAAACCGATACCGTAGACCAGACCCATGTCGGCTTCGGCGGCGGTTTCAACAATGCCGTCTTCCAGGCAACGCACGGTTTCGAGGCACAGCGGGATCATCATCCAGTTGATGATGTCTTCGTCGGTGACTTCGCGCTGCTCGTAGACGATCGGCTTGAGCACTTCCAGCACCGACGAATCGGCCACTTTCTTCTGCTTGCCGCGCTTGTCGGTTTCGTAGGCGTAGAAGCCCTTGCCGTTCTTCTGGCCCAGGCGCTTGGCTTCGTAGAGCACGTCGACGGCCGACCGGCGGTCGTCTTTCATGCGGTCCGGGAAGCCTTCAGCCATGACGTCACGACCATGGTGGCCGGTGTCGATGCCGACCACGTCCATCAGATACGCCGGGCCCATTGGCCAGCCGAATTTTTCCATGATCTTGTCGATGCGCACAAAGTCCACACCGGCGCTGACCAGCTTGGCGAAACCGCCGAAGTAAGGGAACAGTACGCGGTTGACCAAAAAGCCCGGGCAGTCATTGACGACGATCGGGTTCTTGCCCATTTTCTTGGCGTAGGCGACGGTGGTGGCGATCGCCTGTTCGCTGGACTTCTCGCCTCGGATCACTTCCACCAGCGGCATCATGTGCACCGGGTTGAAGAAGTGCATGCCGACGAAGTTTTCCGGACGCTTGAGGGCCTTGGCCAACAGCGAGATGGAAATGGTCGAGGTGTTCGAAGCGAGGATGGTGTCTTCTTTGACCTTGTCTTCGACTTCAGCCAATACCGCCTGCTTGACCTTCGGGTTCTCGACAACCGCTTCGACCACCAGGTCGACATGGCCGAAATCGCCGTAGGACAGGGTTGGACGAATGCCGTTGAGCACTTCGGCCATCTTCGCTGCGGTCATGCGACCTTTATCGACGCGACCCACCAGCAGCTTGGCCGCCTCGGCCAGGCCTTGCTCGATACCGTGTTCGTTGATGTCTTTCATCAGGATCGGCGTGCCTTTGGACGCCGACTGGTAGGCGATACCGCCACCCATGATACCGGCGCCGAGTACGGCGGCCTGCTTCACGTCACGGGCGATTTCGTCGTAGGCCTTGGCCTTTTTCTTCAGCTCCTGATCATTGAGGAACAGACCGATCAGGCTTTGGGCAGCCGAGGTCTTGGCCAGTTTGACGAAGCCGGCGGCTTCGACTTCCAAGGCCTTGTCGCGACCGAAGTTCGCGGCTTTCTGGATGGTCTTGATCGCTTCGACCGGCGCCGGGTAGTTCGGGCCAGCTTGACCGGCGACGAAACCCTTGGCGGTTTCGAAAGCCATCATTTGCTCGATCGCGTTGAGCTTGAGCTTTTCCAGCTTCGGCTGGCGCTTGGCCTTGTAGTCGAACTCGCCACTGATGGCGCGCTTGAGCGTTTCAAGGGCCGCTTCCTGGAGTTTGCCAGGTTCGACCACGGCATCCACGGCGCCGACTTTCAGCGCGTCTTCAGCACGGTTTTCCTTGCCGGCAGCAATCCATTCGATGGCGTTGTCGGCACCGATCAGGCGCGGCAGGCGCACGGTACCGCCAAAGCCCGGGTAGATGCCCAGCTTGACTTCCGGCAGGCCGATCTTGGCCACGGTGGACATGACGCGGTAATCCGCTGCCAGGCACATTTCCAGACCGCCACCCAGGGCGATGCCGTTGATGGCCGCGACGGTCGGTACGTTGAGGTCTTCGAAGTCGCTGAAAATACGGTTCGCTTCGAGGTTGCCAGCGATCAGTTCGGCATCGGGCAGCTTGAAGTTATCGACGAATTCGGTGATGTCGGCACCGACGATGAAGACGTCCTTGCCGCTGCTGACGATCACACCCTTGATCGAAGCATCTGCCTTGATAGTGTCCACGGCCTGACGCAGTTCATTCAGGGTTAGACGGTTGAACTTGTTGACGGACTCACCCTTGAGATCGAACTTCAGTTCGACGATGCCACTTTCAAGAGCCTTAACCGTGATGGCTTTACCTTCGTAAATCATCAACTGATCTCCACGATATGGAAGCTGAACAGTACACGTTGAACGCTGACTGCTGGTTCGGCATTGACGTTTACCGCCGATGCTACGCCAATCCGCCAGGCACACCCGTCAACGCGATAGTCGGGGTTCTGTAGGAACGTTCGGAAAATACAAACGCTCAATTCATACGCCCGTTTGATTTGGGTACGCCACCTTCACGGAATTTCCGACAATTGTCAATCGCCCTAAACAGGGGCGTTAACGCGACTTCCCGGTCATTTGCGTACCGCACGGATCCGCAACACGGCGCTGCATACACGGCCATTCATAGAATCAATATTTAGAAAAGTCGCCCTAATTCCATGCACGTCGGACTCAACCGGCTAAGCTGGCGGGAACGCTTTTAAATCTTTGGAGAAGGACGTTTCGAACGAACGCCCACAAAACAACTTCGATTACCGGCCTGCCTGGCCAACCCGCCCGATGAGACTGTCGGGCTTTTTTATGGGCATAGACGCTGTCGGAACCTGCGAGCTTTTGATCGCTCAGGACTCAATCATTTAAGGAGAGATCGCAGCCTCGCTTCGCTCGACAGCTCCTACGGAGGATGCAGGCCAGGAGATTCAGGCCAGCGCCTTCAGCACCGAGGAAATCTCCTGCAAAACACTCGCCTCGCCTTTCTCGCCCCAGTACAAGGCGATCATTTGCCCGTCGGCTTCGACTTTGTAGACGTTGGCTGGCAATTTTTCGAAATGATTGAGCAGCGACTCATCCTGGCAGACTTCGCGCCACTGATTGACCCATACGCCCGGCGCGGTTTGCCAGTAGGTCCAGATTGCCGGCTGCTTGCCCCGCCGGGGCCGATGGTACTGGGCGCAGGGGTTTGGCGCCTGTTGCCCGAGCCAGTGAGGCCACTCCTGAGGCGCCAGTTGCATGGCCAGGCCAAGGCGTCGCGCTTCCATGCGCAACGCCATGCGACCGTTCTGAACACGGGACGGGCGCAACCATGCCAGGGGGCTTAATACCACCAACAGGATTGACACCACTATCCAGACCGTCATATTCGTACTCCCCGAATTCTGATGCGCCCCTTGACGATTGACCCACGTCGCCGTCAACGCGCTTGAAACCAGCCATACTTAACGTATCGCAATTCTCTGGAGTACCTTCCATGTACTACGAACACGTCCTGGTCGCCGTCGACCTCACTGAAGAATGTGATCCCGTCGTCAAGCGTGCTCTGGCCCTTTGCGAAGGTCGAGACACCAAACTGTCGCTGGTTCACATCGTCGAACCCATGGCCATGGCCTTCGGTGGTGATGTGCCGATGGACCTTTCCCAGTTGCAACAACAACAATTCGATCAAGCCAAGGAACGCCTTGACCGGCTGATCGTGAAATACCCTGCCCTGAAAAAGGAATACAGCCACCTGACCTACGGTCAGCCGCGCCAGGAGATCCATCACCTGGCCAAGGAACAGGGTTGCGACCTGATCGTCGTGGGCAGCCATGGCCGTCACGGCCTGGCGCTGCTGCTGGGCTCGACCGCCAACGATGTGCTGCATGGCGCGCCTTGCGACGTGCTGGCGGTGCATCTGGTCAAGCGCAGCTGATTCACCCAAGGAGTTCACTGAACCTGTGGCGAGGGAGCTTGCTCCCGCTGGGCTGCGTAGCGGCCCCTAGCGGTGAGTGCTTCGCACTCAAGCGGGAGCAAGCTCCCTCGCCACAGTCATTGAGCGTACGGGATCAAGCGTCCAGTTCAGCCCAGCGTTCGACCAATGCGTCCAGCTCGGCCTGCAACTGCTCCAGATGCGCGATCACCTTGGCAGTTTCGGCGGCAGGTCGCTGGTAGAAGCCTGCGTCGGCCATTTCGGCCTGCACCGCTGCGATCTGCTGTTCCTTCGCGTCGATATCACCCGGCAACGCTTCCAGCTCACGCTGCAACTTGTAGCTGAGCTTCTTTTTCGCCGGGGCCGGGGCCGCTGTGGCAGCCACCGGAGCAGGCTCGGCCTTGACCACCGCCGAGTTCAGGTCGGCCTTGCCGGACTTGCTCTCAGTCACGCCCAACAGACGTGGCGAACCGCCCTGGCGCAGCCAGTCCTGATAACCACCGACGTATTCACGCACCAGGCCTTCGCCTTCGAACACCAGGGTGCTGGTAACCACGTTGTCGAGGAATGCCCGGTCGTGGCTGACCATCAGCACAGTGCCGTTGAAGGTCAGCAGCACCTCTTCCAGCAACTCGAGGGTTTCCACGTCCAGGTCGTTGGTCGGTTCGTCGAGCACCAGCAGGTTCGCCGGTTTGCTGAACAGTTTGGCCAGCAGCAGACGCGCACGTTCACCGCCGGACAGCGCTTTGACCGGGGTACGGGCACGTTGAGGGCTGAACAGGAAGTCGCCCAGGTAGCTCAAGACATGGCGGCTCTGGCCGTCGATGTCGATGAAATCGCGGCCTTCAGCCACGTTGTCGATAACGGTTTTCTCCAGATCCAACTGATGACGCAACTGGTCGAAGTAGGCGACGTCGATCTTTGTGCCCTCCTCCACCTTGCCACTGGTCGGCACCAGGCCGCCGAGCATCAGCTTGAGCAGGGTGGTCTTGCCGGTGCCGTTGGCGCCCAGCAGGCCAATGCGGTCACCGCGCTGCAGCACCATGGAAAAGTCCTTGATCAGGAACGGGCCACCAGGGTGCGCAAAACTCACGTTCTCAAGCACCATCACCTGCTTGCCGGACTTGTCAGCGGTATCCAACTGAATATTGGCCTTGCCGGTGCGCTCGCGACGCTCGCTGCGCTCCATGCGCAGGGCCTTGAGCGCCCGTACACGGCCTTCGTTGCGGGTGCGGCGGGCCTTGATACCCTGGCGAATCCAGACTTCTTCCTGGGCCAGCTTTTTGTCGAACAGCGCGTTCGCGGTTTCTTCCGCCGCCAGCGCCGCTTCCTTGTGCACCAGGAAGCTGGCGTAGTCGCCGTTCCAGTCGATCAGGCCGCCACGATCCAGCTCGAGGATGCGGGTCGCCAGGTTCTGCAGGAAAGAACGGTCGTGGGTGATGAACAGCACCGCGCCCTGGAAATCCTTCAAGGCTTCTTCAAGCCAGGCGATGGCGCCGATATCCAGGTGGTTGGTGGGCTCGTCGAGCAGCAGCAGGTCCGGCTCGGACACCAGGGCCTGGGCCAGCAGCACCCGGCGACGCCAGCCACCGGACAGCTCGGCCAGGGTCTTGTCGGCCGGCAGTTGCAGGCGACTCAGGGTGCTGTCCACCAACTGCTGCAGGCGCCAGCCATCACGGGCCTCGAGGTCATGCTGCACATGCATCAACTTGTCCAGATCAGCGTCGGTGACGATGTTCTGGCTCAGGTGGTGATACTCCGCCAGCAGCGCGCCGACACCGTCCAGGCCTTCGGCGACCACGTCGAACACCGTCCGCTCGTCGGCCACCGGCAGCTCCTGGGGCAATTCGCCGATTTTCAGGCCTGGCGCGCGCCAGACCGAGCCGTCATCGGGCTTCTGATCGCCCTTGACCAGCTTCATCATGCTGGATTTGCCAGTGCCGTTGCGGCCGATGATGCACACCCGCTCACCACGGGCGATCTGCCAGGACACCTTGTCCAACAACGGCATAGCGCCGAAAGCAAGGGACACATCGCTGAATTTGAGCAGGGTCATGAGCTTCTCCAAAAACCGGGCGCGCATTCTACCTGAGATGAGGCCCCAGAAGTCCGCCAATTTCGCCAGTGAAGCACTCTGCATAACAAATGTTGCGAACTTGCGCGGATGCCCCCGCAAAGCTTTCGCCCATTGCTGGCAAAAGGCTAAGCTACAGACAGTTACCCGGGGTCAGACCTTGGGCTTGTCATGTTTTTTTCTGCCCGGACGTATCATGCGCAGTCGCCTTTTCAGTGTTTTATCTTGTTTTTTTGTATGTGCCACTGCCGTTCAAACCGCCGAGGCGGTGGATATTTCCACCCAGCGTCAGTATTACGATGAAGCCAAGCGTGCCTTGGCCAAAGGTGATTCCGGCCCCTATTTTCGCTACAGCCAGGCCCTGCGTGATTACCCGCTGGAGCCCTATCTGGCCTACGACGAACTGACCGCTCGCCTCAAGAGCGCCAGCAATGCCGAAATCGAGAAATTTCTCGCCGAGCATGGCGACCTGCCCCAGGCCAGCTGGATGAAATTGCGCTGGTTGCGCTGGCTGGCCGACCGCGGCGATTGGGCAACCTTCGTCAAGTATTACGACCCCAAGCTCAACTTCACCGAACTGGACTGTCTCAACGCCCAGTATCAGCTCAGTCATGGCCTCAAGGCCGAAGGCTACGCCAACACCGAAAAGCTTTGGCTCACCGGCAAATCCCAACCGGCCGCGTGCGATGCGCTGTTCGGCCTGTGGGCGAGTCAGGGTCAACTGACTGAACAGAAACGCTGGGAGCGCGCCAAACTGGCCGCCCACGCCCGCAATTACCCACTGGCCAAAAGCCTGATCAGCGGCCTGACCTCCCTCGCGCCTCGCGGCAAGTTACTGGTGGATGTGGCGCAAAAACCGGAACTGCTCAATCAGCCATCGCGCTTCAGCCCGGCCGATGAGCCAATGGCCGATATCGTCAGCCTCGGCTTGCGGCGCCTGGCCCGCCAGGATCCAGAGAAGGCCATGGCGCTGCTGGACGGCTACGCCAGCTCCATGCACTTCTCCAAGAACGAAAAAGTAGCCATCGCCCGGGAAATAGGCCTGACCCTGGCCAAGCGCTTCGACAGCCGCGCCCTGGGCGTGATGACAAAATACGACCCGGAACTGCGCGACGATACCGTCTCGGAATGGCGCTTGCGCCTGCTGTTGCGCCTGGCCCGCTGGGACGACGCCTATGAGTTGACCCGCCGCCTGCCCGAGACGCTGGCCAGCACCAGTCGCTGGCGTTACTGGCAGGCTCGCAGCCTGGAGCTGGCGCAGCCTCAGAATCCCGAGGCACTGACGCTTTACAAGCAGCTGGCCCGTGAGCGGGACTTCTACGGTTTCCTGGCCGCCGATCGTTCCCAATCGCCCTATTCGCTCAACAACAAGCCCCTGGTGATGAGCCAGGCGCTGATCAATAAAGTGCGCAACACACCAGGTATTCGTCGCGCCCTGGAGTTTCATGCCCGGGGTCAGATCGTCGACGGTCGCCGCGAGTGGTATCACGTCACCCGCCACTTCAACCGGGACGAAATGGTCGCCCAGGCGAAACTGGCCTACGATCTGAAATGGTACTTTCCGGCGATCCGCACCATCAGCCAAGCCAAGTATTGGGACGATCTGGATATTCGCTTCCCAATGGCCTACCGCGACACCCTGGTGCGGGAAGCCAAGGTTCGCGGCCTGCATTCAAGCTGGGTGTTTGCCATCACTCGACAGGAAAGTGCCTTCATGGAAGATGCACGCTCCGGTGTCGGCGCCAGCGGCCTGATGCAGTTGATGCCGGCCACCGCCAAGGAAACCGCGCGCAAGTTCAACATTCCCCTGGCCTCGCCCAGGCAAGTGCTGAACCCGGACAAAAACATCCAACTGGGC
Source organism: Pseudomonas halotolerans (assembly GCF_039581215.1). Classification (NCBI taxonomy): domain Bacteria; kingdom Pseudomonadati; phylum Pseudomonadota; class Gammaproteobacteria; order Pseudomonadales; family Pseudomonadaceae; genus Pseudomonas; species Pseudomonas halotolerans. The sequence continues at coordinate 12,797 of NZ_JBCNTJ010000009.1, read as the reverse complement.
GCGGCGTACCTGAGTCAGGTTCACAGCCAGTTCAACGGCAATCGCGTCCTGGCCTCCGCCGCCTACAACGCCGGCCCCGGTCGGGTGCGCCAGTGGTTGCGCGGTGCCGACCACCTGAGCTTCGATGTCTGGGTCGAAAGCATCCCCTTCGACGAAACCCGGCAATACGTGCAGAACGTGTTGTCGTACTCGGTGATCTACGGCCAGAAACTCAACTCGCCGCAACCGCTGGTGGACTGGCATGAGCGGTATTTTGATGATCAGTAGGCGTTAGCGCCAAGCGTGAAGCTTCAAGCGGCAAACTGTTCCTGGACAGCAAAAAATGCCCGTATCGAAAGATGCGGGCATTTTTTTGGTTGGTTGCGGGGACTTGTGGGAGCAGAGTTCAACCAACCTGCACGCAAGCCCGCTTATCCGACTGAGTAAGGCGATACCGCTGTGCCGGGCTGTTGGGGGATTCGGGGTCAGTCATTGAGCAGGCTCGCCTTGCTGATTGAACTGCAACGCCGCCAGCCTTGCATACAGGGCATTGCTGGCGACCAGTTCCTGATGGGTGCCCACGGCAACCACTTTGCCCTGGTCCATCATCGCGATCCGGTCGGCATTTTTCACTGTGGCCAGGCGGTGGGCGATGACCAGGGTGGTGCGATTTTTCATCAGGCTGGGCAGCGCTTGCTGGATCAAGTGTTCGCTTTGCGCGTCGAGGGCACTGGTGGCTTCGTCCAATAGCAGGATCGGCGCGTCCACCAGCAGCGCCCGGGCGATGGCCAGGCGTTGGCGTTGACCGCCCGATAACCCCAGACCGCCGTCCCCCAGGTGGGTCTGGTAACCCTCCGGCATTTTTTCGATGAAATCGTGAGCGTGGGCGATCTGCGCGGCTTCGCGCACCTGCTCGGACGTCGCCTCGGGGTTGCCGTAGCGGATGTTCTCTTCAACCGTACCGAAAAACAGTGCCGGGTTCTGCGAAACCAGGGCGAAATGGCGACGCAGGTCCAGCGGGTCGAGTAGGGTCAGCGGTACATCGTCGATAAGGATCTGCCCTTGTGCCGGGTCGTAGAAACGCAGCAGCAGGTCATACACCGTGGATTTTCCGGCACCAGACGGCCCGACCAGGGCCAGGGTCTCGCCAGCCTGGACGCTCAGATCCAGGCCGTCGACCGCATAACTGTCCGGCCGCGACGGATAGGCGAAGCGCACGCCTTCCAGACGCAAATCGCCCCGAACCCGCTCAGGCAGTGTCACGACGCCAGAGGTCGGCGGCTGAATAATATTTTCCGAACGTAACAATTCGGCAATGCGCTCAGCCGCTCCGGCCGCCCGTTGCAACTCTCCGATGACTTCGCTCAGGGTGCCAAAGGCGCTGCCGACGATCAGGCTGTAGAACACAAACGCCGCCAGCTCACCACCGGAAATCCGCCCGGCGATCACGTCCATCCCCCCGACCCAGAGCATCACCCCCACCGCCCCCAGCACGAGTACGATCACCAGTGTGATCAGCCAGGCCCGCTGGGCAATACGCTTGCGGGCGGTGTCGAAGGCCTGCTCCACGGTCACCGCAAAGCGCCGCTCATCCTGGACCTGATGGTTGTAGGCCTGCACGGTTTTGATCTGGCCGAGCGTCTCGGAGACGTAGCTGCCGACATCGGCAATGCGGTCCTGACTCTGGCGCGACAGGCTGCGCACTCGCCGCCCGAATATCAGGATCGGCGCCAAGACCAACGGCAGCGCGATCACCACGATGCTGGTGAGCTTGGGGTTGGTGATGAACAACAACACAATGCCGCCGACCACCATCAAGGCGTTGCGCAGAAATAGCGACAACGACGAGCCGATCACTGACTGCAACAAGGTTGTATCGGCGGTCAGGCGCGACTGGATTTCCGAGCTGCGGTTGTTCTCGTAAAAGCCCGGGTGCAAATACACCAGATGATTGAAGACCTGCCGGCGGATATCGGCCACCACCCGCTCGCCAATCCAGGACACCAGGTAGAAACGGGAAAAAGTGCCGATCGCCAATCCCACCACGAGCACCATGAACAGGCCAATGGACTGGTTGAGCAGGTGCGGGGAGCGCGTCATGAACCCCTGGTCCACCAGCAACCGGATGCCTTGCCCCATGGACAAGGTGATACCGGCGGTGACGATGAGGGCCAATAAGGCGCCAGCCACCTGCTTGCGATAAGGAGCAATGAAACCACTGGCCAGGCGTATCGCGCGGCGTTGTTGGGAAGAAAGCATCAGAAGCATCCGATAAGTACAGCAGGAATGGACCACCCAGGGTGCCGAAGCGTAGCGGAACTTGGTTGAATCAGAATGAGTCAGGTTAAATATGACCGTAACGACTAGAGGCTAGATGTTATCGGTCTAAAGTCTGGCTGGAAACGTGACTGCGTTTCTGATTGAGTGGAGCTGTCGCCATGAACCTACAAGGAGTGTCATGGCTCGGTCACCTGGCGACACTAAAATAGGCACACAACCTGATGAGGAGACAGGCCATGTCCTTGCAACACAGCAGCGACGACAAGATTCAAGTGATCCGCACGCAACCGGACCAGTCTCTGGGCTGCTCGTTCATCGACGCCCAAGGGCGCGAAGTACCGATCACCGAAGACATGATCCAGAAAGCCTGCAGCGAGCTGGAAAAACGACTGGTCAAACCTGCCGAACAAAAGTGATACAGCCCGTCTTCGATTGAACCCGACCTTGATGTCGGGTTTTTTATGCCCGCAGCCTTTTTGCGGACACTTGTGGGTTGTCTCTTGTGGCGAGGGAGCTTGCTCCCGCTGGACTGCGAAGCAGGCCCAAAACCTGGCGGCTGCTGCGCAGCCGAGCGGGAGCAAGCTCCCTCGCCACAAGACGATTAAAGGGTGATGGCACCCAGAGCGCTGACGATCTGTTGCAACGCCGGCGACTGCCCTTCGATGCGAACCTTCAAGCTGTCGATCTCCCGACGCGGAGGGTAATGCTTGCGCAAGGCATCGAAGGCACTGCGTTGTTCGCTGACCGTTCCCACCAGGCTGCGACGAAAATCCGCGTCGTCGCGGCGTGGGTCGTACACGCCACGGCACAGCATCGCCAACGCCCAGTCCGGATCCGTCTCAGCATCCAGTGTGATGCCCGCCAGCCAAGGCCGGGGCAACAGGTCGCCCAGCCTGATCGCAACCGGCTGCTCGAGGAACGCGCACAGCGCTTCGTAGATTTGCGCCGTACCACGCTGGCGACCATCAAGGCTGTAACCGGCAATGTGCGGGGTCGCGATCACACACAGGTCAGCCAGATCCGCATCGACAGTCGGCTCATGCTCCCAGACATCCAGCACCGCTTGCAGGTCTTCGCGCTCCAGCAGCACCTCGCGCAGCGCTGTGTTGTCGATCACCGGTCCACGGGCCGCATTGATCAGCCAGGTGCCGGGCTGGAGCCGGCGCAGGCGTTGCTCATCGAACAGGTGCCAGGTCGGTTGCGCCCCGTCGCGAGTCAACGGTGTGTGCAGGCTGATCACATCGCACTGTTCGATGATCTGCTCCAGGCTCACGTAATCGCCGCCTTCGGCAGCCTGACGGGGTGGGTCGCAGACTTTCACCGTCCACCCCAGGCCCTTGAGCACCTCAATCAACCGCCCGCCCACCTGCCCGGCACCGACCACGCCAAAGGTGCGCTGCTTGAGGTTCGCGCCTTCGATCTCAGCCAGGGTCATCAGACTGCCCAGCACGTAGTCCACCACGCCACGGGCGTTACAGCCCGGTGCGCTGGCCCAGCGAATACCGGTCTGGGTGAAATAATCCAGATCCAAGTGATCGGTGCCGATGGTGCAGGTGCCGACGAAACGTACCTTGCTGCCTTCCAGCAACGCGCGATTGACCTGGGTGACAGAGCGCACCAGCAACACATCGGCCTGCTCGACCATCCCCCGGTCGATGCCCCGCCCCGGGACCCGGCGGATATCACCGAAACCTTGGAAAAACGCATCGAGCAGGGGAATATTTTCGTCAGCGACGATCAGCATGGCAGAGCTCCTTTGGCGGGATGGGCAGTGTAGGCGTTCCGTTAGGCCTGTGCATTACCCGAAGCGAATGATGTTGTGGCGAGGGGATTTATCCCCGTTGGGTGCGCAGCGCCCCTGCGACTTTGCGACTGCCGCGCGGTCGAGCGGGGATAAATCCCCTCGCCACAAGGTATTCGCATGCCAGCTAAACGATTACAAATCCACAACACAGGTTTTTTCCTGACCACTGTGTCAAGGCGTAGAATGCGGCGCCTCGCGCTTATCTTTTTTCGGACGTTTGGCCTGTGAATCCTGTGATCGACGACACCACCTCCCTCTCCCGCCCGGCCCGGGTTCGCCTGGAGCTCAAGACGCTGCTGGCCCTGGCATTGCCGATCATGGTGGCGCAGTTGGCGACCACTGCCATGGGGTTTGTCGACGCGGTGATGGCCGGGCGAGTCGGACCACGGGACCTGGCGGCGGTGGCCTTGGGTAATTCCATCTGGGTACCGGTGTTCCTGTTGATGACTGGCACCCTGTTGGCCACCACGCCGAAAGTCGCCCAGCGCTTCGGCGCCGGCACGTTCGACGAGATTGGTCCGCTGGTGCGCCAGGCGTTGTGGCTGGCGCTGGTGGTGGGATTGATTGCGACGCTGGCGCTGCTCGGCGCCGAACCGATCCTGCACATCATGAATGTGGACCCCGAACTGATCGGCCCCTGCATGGAGTACCTGCAAGGCATCGCCACTGGCCTGCCGGCGGTGGCGCTGTATCACGTGCTTCGCTGCTTCAGCGACGGGCTGGGCCGGACACGACCGGCGATGGTGCTGGGTTTGTGTGGACTGGCGCTGAACATTCCGCTCAATTACATCTTCATTTACGGGCATCTGGGCCTGCCCGCCATGGGCGGCGTCGGTTGCGGCTGGGCCACGGCCCTGGTGATGTGGTTCATGGCCCTGGGCATGGCCGGCTGGGCGCGCTGGGCACCGGCCTACCAGTCGAGCCGGTTGTTCAACCGCTTCGACTGGCCGAAATGGGCCGTCATCAAGCGCCTGCTGGGCATCGGCCTGCCGATTGGCATCGCGGTGTTTGCCGAATCGAGCATTTTTGCGGTGATTGCCCTGTTGATCGGCAGCCTCGGCGCCACGGTGGTGGCCGGGCACCAGATTGCTCTGAACTTCAGCTCCCTGGTGTTCATGATTCCCTATTCGTTGGGCATGGCCGTGACAGTACGGGTCGGCCAGGCCCTGGGGCGGCGCCAGCCTCGCGAAGCGCGCTTCGCCGCCGGAGTGGGCATGGGTACGGCGCTGGCGTATGCCTGCCTGTCGGCGAGCCTGATGTTCTGGCTGCGCGGGCCCATCGCGGCGATCTATACCGGCGACCCGGTGGTGATCGAAGTGGCGTCGATGCTGATCGTCTATGCGGCGTTGTTTCAGTTTTCCGATGCGATTCAGGTCACAGCGGCAGGCGCATTGCGCGGCTACCAGGACACCCGGGTGACGATGATCCTGACGCTGTTCGCCTACTGGGGCATTGGCCTGCCCGTGGGTTACATCCTGGGCCTGACCGACTGGCTCGGCGCGGCCAGCGGCCCGAGTGGCTTGTGGCAGGGCCTGATCGTGGGTTTGAGCTGCGCGGCGCTGATGCTGTCGATTCGCCTGGCCCGCAGCGCACGCAAGCAGATCCGCATCAGTCGTTCGGCGGGTTAAGCGAGCTTCTTGCGGATCCAGTAGAGGTACGTGCCAGCCTCCTCATGCTGGGACACCAGTTCGTGATCGAGAAACACGCAAAACTTGGGGATGTCACGGCGGGTCGAAGGGTCGGTGGCGATCACCTTCAGCAATCCGCCGGGGGCCAGGTCGCGGATATGCTGGTGCAGCATCATCACCGGCTCCGGGCAATTGAGCCCCGTGGCATCCAACGTGCCGTCGACCGGCGTATCGTTCATTTCACTCATGCTCTACTCCTGAAACTGGCGGGCATTGTCGCGCAATGTCGCTGCGCGGTCACCCCTGGTCTGGCACTTTACCTGTGGGAGCGGGCTTGCTCGCGAAAGCGATCTGTCTGCTATTCAAGTGCTGACTGACACACCGCTTTCGCGAGCAAGCCCGCTCCCACAGATAACTTTCATGACCTTGTGATCGTTAGCGGGACTTGGGCTTTTTCGTGTCCAGCCGCCGCAAGTGGCAGGTCACTTCCTCACGGTCGTGGTACAGCTGCTTGCAGCCGATCTCGACCTTGATACCCCGGGCCTTGAAGCCCTCGGCGATGCGTTCGAGCAGGCGTTTGACTTCGGCGTAACGCTGTTTCATGGGCAGTTTGAGGTTGACCACCGCCTCGCGGCAGTGCCCTTCGCCGATCCACTCTTCCAGCATCGCCGCATTACGCGCCGGCTTCTCGACGATGTCACAGACCATCCAGTCCACCGGCTGCTTGGGCTTGAAGGTAAAGCCGTCCGCCATCAGGTGCTGCACCAGACCGGTTTCCATCAGGCTTTCGGCCATCGGCCCGTTGTCGATGGCCGTCACCAGCATGCCGCGGTTGACCAGTTGCCAGGTCCAGCCGCCCGGCGCGGCGCCGAGGTCCACACCGGTCATGTCGCTGTGCAGGCGCTCGTCCCACTGATCCCGAGGAATAAAGTGGTGCCAGGCCTCTTCCAGCTTGAGGGTGGACCGGCTCGGTGCCTCGCGAGGAAATTTCAGGCGTGGAATGCCCATCGGCCACATGGCCGAATTATCGGGCTGCGCCAGGCCCAGGAACACTTCGCGACCGCTCTTGAAGGTCAACAGCAGGCGCGGCTTGTACGGGTCATCCACCAGTTTGCCGGCGCCGGTCAGCGCCTTGCGCAGCGGCCCTTCGAATTTTTTGCAGAAGTTCGACAGTTCTTTACCGTCATTGGTGTCCACCACCTCCAACCACAGGCTGCCGCAGGTCGGGAAATCGGCCATGTGGGCCAGGATGACACTGATGCGATCGGTTTCCGGCAGATCGATGAAGGTGCCGCGCGCCCACTGACGCGGAAAAATCAGCTCGGCGAAACGCTGGCCACGCATCAGTCGCTCGGCGCCGTCGTCTTCGGTGCAGACAAATTCGGCGCAAGCGCTGGCCGGCTTGGCCTTGGCGTAGCCGGCCACGTTCAGCCGCGCGGCGTGTTCGGCGATCTCGGAACAGACCTCGCCTTCGAAACCTGGTCGGCAGTGCATGAAAAGCGTGTTCATTGAAACTCCGTAGCAAAGCCTGTCACGAAAACCGGCGCATGATAGCGGAGTTCGGAACCCCAAACCTGCCTATGGTGTCCTGTGATTAGTCATACGCTTAAAACAGGGCTAGGTTAAAGGCTCTGCCCGTCCCGTCAGTCCGTAGCCGTGCGGACTCAAAGGAGTCATTTCAATGCCGTCCCTCGATAGCCTGAAAACCCTTAAAACGCTGCAAGTCGATTCCAGGACTTACCACTATTTCAGCCTGCCGGACGCCGCCCGAAGCCTGGGTGACCTGGACCGGTTGCCCATGTCCCTCAAAGTGCTGCTGGAGAACCTGCTGCGCTGGGAAGATGAAAAAACGGTCACCGGCACCGATCTCAAGGCCCTCGCCGGCTGGCTGAAGGAGCGTCGCTCCGACCGGGAAATTCAATACCGCCCTGCTCGGGTACTGATGCAAGACTTCACTGGCGTCCCGGCCGTGGTCGACCTAGCCGCCATGCGCGCCGCCATGGAAAAGGCCGGCGGCGATCCGCAGCGGATCAACCCGCTCTCACCCGTGGACCTGGTGATCGACCACTCAGTGATGGTGGACAATTTCGCCAGCAGCCAGGCGTTCGAACGGAACGTCGATATCGAAATGCAGCGCAACGGGGAGCGCTATGCCTTCCTGCGTTGGGGCCAGAGCGCCTTCGACAACTTCAGCGTGGTGCCGCCGGGCACCGGCATCTGCCACCAGGTCAATCTCGAATACCTGGGCCGCACCGTGTGGACCAAAGAGGAAGACGGACGCACCTACGCGTTCCCGGACACCTTGGTGGGCACCGATTCCCACACCACCATGATCAATGGCCTGGGTGTTCTGGGCTGGGGCGTCGGTGGGATCGAGGCCGAAGCGGCCATGCTCGGCCAGCCGGTGTCGATGCTGATTCCAGAAGTCATTGGTTTCAAGCTCATCGGCAAGCTGCGCGAAGGCATCACCGCCACCGACCTGGTGCTGACGGTCACACAGATGCTGCGCAAGAAAGGTGTGGTGGGAAAATTCGTCGAGTTCTATGGCGACGGCCTTGCCGACCTGCCGTTGGCCGACCGCGCCACCATCGCCAACATGGCCCCGGAATACGGCGCCACCTGCGGCTTCTTCCCGGTGGACGACGTGACGCTGGACTACTTGCGCCTGTCCGGACGTCCGACCGAAACCGTGAAGCTGGTGGAAGTCTATTGCAAGGCCCAGGGCCTGTGGCGGCTGCCCGGCCAGGAACCGGTATTCACCGACACACTGGAACTGGACATGGGTAGCGTCGAGGCCAGTCTCGCCGGGCCAAAGCGCCCTCAAGACCGAGTCTCGCTGCCGAATGTCGGCCAGGCTTTCAGTGACTTCCTGGGCCTCAACGTCAAACCCACCAGCAAGGAAGAGGGCCGCCTGGAAAGCGAGGGGGGCGGTGGGGTCGCGGTAGGCAACGCCGATCAGGTGGGGGAAACCGAGTACGAATTCGAGGGCCAGACCCATCGCCTGAAGAACGGCGCGGTGGTGATTGCAGCCATTACCTCCTGCACCAACACGTCCAACCCCAGCGTGATGATGGCCGCCGGGCTGCTGGCGAAAAAGGCCGTAGAGAAAGGCCTGACCCGTAAACCGTGGGTCAAGAGTTCCCTGGCGCCGGGTTCGAAGGTGGTCACCGATTACTACAAGGCCGCCGGATTGACCGAATACCTGGACAAACTGGGTTTCGATCTGGTGGGTTACGGCTGCACGACCTGCATCGGCAACTCGGGGCCATTGCCCGAGCCCATCGAAAAAGCCATCCAGAGCGCTGACCTAACGGTGGCCTCGGTGCTGTCGGGTAATCGTAATTTCGAAGGCCGCGTGCACCCGTTGGTCAAAACCAACTGGCTGGCATCACCGCCCCTGGTGGTCGCCTATGCCCTGGCCGGCACGGTGCGCATCGACATCAGCAGTGAACCGCTGGGCAACGACCGCGACGGCAACCCGGTGTACCTGCGGGATATCTGGCCCAGCAGCCAGGAAGTCGCCCACGCGGTGGCCCAGGTGAACACGAGCATGTTCCACAAGGAATACGCCGCCGTGTTTGCCGGTGATGAGCAATGGCAGGCTATCGAGGTGCCGCAAGCGGCGACTTACGTCTGGCAATCGGATTCGACCTACATCCAGCACCCGCCCTTCTTCGAGAACATCAGCGGGCCACCGCCGGTCATCAAAAATGTCGAGGGCGCTCGAGTCCTGGCGTTGCTCGGCGACTCGGTGACCACCGACCACATCTCCCCGGCCGGCAATATCAAGACCGACAGCCCGGCCGGCCGCTATCTGCGCGAACAGGGCGTGGAGCCCCGGGACTTCAACTCCTATGGTTCAAGGCGCGGTAACCATCAGGTCATGATGCGCGGCACCTTTGCCAATATCCGCATCCGCAACGAAATGCTCGGCGGCGAAGAAGGCGGCAATACGATCTACATCCCCAGTGGCGAGAAAATGCCGATCTACGACGCCGCCATGTCGTATCAGGCCAGCGGCACGCCTCTGGTGGTGATCGCCGGACAGGAATATGGCACCGGCTCGAGTCGGGACTGGGCAGCCAAGGGCACCAATCTGTTGGGGGTCAAGGCGGTGATCGCCGAGAGTTTCGAGCGCATCCACCGCTCCAACCTGGTGGGCATGGGCGTGCTGCCGTTGCAGTTCAAGCTCGATCAGAATCGCAAGAGCCTGAACCTCACCGGCAAGGAAACCCTGGACATCCTGGGCCTGAGCGACGTCGAACTGACGCCCCGCATGAACCTGCCGCTGGTCATCACCCGCGAGGACGGGCGCCAGGAGCGAATCGAGGTGTTGTGCCGGATCGATACCCTTAATGAAGTGGAGTACTTCAAGGCTGGGGGGATCCTGCATTACGTCCTACGGCAATTAATTGCGGGATAAAAAGAAGCGTCTTACAAAAACACCGCCTTTTATGGGCGGTGTTTTTGTATCGGCCTGCCTATAATCCCGCCCGTCTTGCCAGCTCTAACCGCTTCCAATCTCCAAGGATGTGCTATGCCTGCCCTGCCCTGGCCATACCTGGCCTTTCTTTCCATCGGCTATGCCCTTGCCCTGGCCTTCGGCCAACTGGCCTGGACTGCTGCGATCTCGGTCGCGCTGTTGCTGTTCGCCGGGTATGCGGTGCGCCAGCAGCAGACGCCGGTTGGCCAGTTTCTCGGCCATGCCCTATTTGTGGTGATGGCCCTGGCGCTGGCCTTGCACTGGATGCCGGGCTTTTTCAACGGTCGGGCGATCCCGCCGCAACGCTTCACCGATGATGCCGTGCCATTTGCCATGTACCTGAATCAGGACAAGCCGCTGATCGGCTTCTGGTTACTGCTGGCGTGTCCCTGGATCATCGGCAGGCGCTCGCTTCGCCTGTCGATACAGGCCACGGCCCTGGGCCTGACCCTGAGCGCCGTGCTGGCGTTGGGCGGGGCAATGCTGCTGGGAATGATCCATTGGGCACCGAAGTGGCCGGAGCTGGCCTGGTTATGGGTACTCAATAATCTTTTATTGGTGACGCTGGTGGAGGAAGCGCTGTTTCGTGGCTACATTCAGGGTGGCCTGATCCGGCGCTTCAAGCATCTGAGCTATGGCGACAACCTGGCACTGCTCCTGGCCTCGCTGCTGTTCGGCCTGGTGCATGCCGGGGCGGGATGGCAATGGGTGCTGCTGTCAGGCATGGCGGGGCTCGGTTACGGCCTCGCTTATCGCTTTGGTGGGCTGGGGGCGGCGATTGCTGCCCACTTTGGCCTCAATCTGCTTCATTTCGCCCTATTTACCTACCCAATGCTGGCGTGATACCGACCGGAAAAATAACCTCAATAAAAACCTGACGGCGCCGACAACCTTTCACAGCCTTGCGGATCTACACATCATGCGTAACAACCAGCCCGTCACACAACGCGAAAGGACCTTCCCGGCCCAACAACGTCTGATTTCCACTACCGATGCCAAAGGTGTGATCACCTATTGCAACGACGCGTTCGTTGAAATCAGTGGGTTTTCGAAAGAGGAACTGATCCGCGCGCCCCACAACCTGGTACGCCATCCCGATGTGCCGTCGGCCGTGTTCGCCCATATGTGGGACACGCTGAAACAAGGCTTGCCATGGATGGGCATCGTCAAGAATCGCTGCAAGAGCGGCGACCATTACTGGGTCAACGCCTACGTCACCCCCGTGTTCGAAGGCAACCAGGTGGTTGGCTACGAATCGGTGCGGGTCAAGCCCACCGCCGAGCAGATCGCCCGGGCGGAAGCGCTCTATCAACGCATCAACCAAGGTAAGCCGGCGATCCCGCGCAGCGACAAGTGGCTGCCGATCCTGCAGGACTGGTTGCCGTTTATCCTGGTCAGCCAGTTGAGCTTCGTCGTTGGCGCGTTTCTCAATTCCTCCTGGGGCTTTGCCCTGGCTGCCGCACTCTCGGTGCCGCTGGGCCTGATGGGCCTGCAATGGCAGCAACGCGGGATCAAGCGCCTGCTGCGCCTGGCCGAACAAACCACCTCCGACCCATTGATCGCCAGGATGTACACCGACAGCCGGGGCGTCCAGGCGCGCCTGGAGATGTCGATCCTCAGCCAGGAAGCTCGCCTGAAAACCTGTCTGACGCGCCTGCAGGATACCGCCGAGCACCTCAACGACCAGGCCAGCCAATCCAACGCCCTGGCCCACAACAGCTCCAGTGGGCTGGAGCGTCAGCGGGTGGAAACCGAACAGGTCGCCACAGCGGTCAATCAGATGGCTGCGACCACCCAGGAGGTCGCCAGCCACGTGCAACGCACTGCCGACGCCACTCAGGAAGCCAATCGCCTGACCAGTCGCGGACGCGACATCGCCGGGGAAACCCGTGAAGCCATCGAACGTTTGTCGGTGGTGGTGGGCGAGACCGGGCAGACCGTAACCCAACTGGCCAAGGACAGCGACGAGATCGGTGGCGTGGTGGACGTGATCAAAGGCATTGCCGACCAGACCAACCTGCTGGCCCTCAACGCCGCCATCGAAGCAGCCCGTGCTGGGGAAATGGGCCGAGGCTTTGCCGTGGTAGCCGATGAAGTACGACAACTGGCGCAACGTACCAGTGAGTCCACGGGGCAGATCCACGCCCTGATCGCCAAGCTCCAGCAGACCGCCACCAATGCCGTGCAGACCATGGATGCCGGCCACCGCCAGGCCGAAGAAGGCGTGGCTCGGGTCATGGAAGCGGACGCGGCGCTGGTGGGCATCAGTGAAGCGGTGGCCAACATCACCGACATGACCACACAGATCGCTGCCGCTACCGAAGAGCAGAGTTCGGTGGCCGAAGAGATCAGCCGCAACATCAGCAACATCTCGGAACTGGCCGACCAGACCTCGGGCCAGGCCCACAGCTCGGCGTTGCTGAGCGAAGAACTGACCCGCACCGCCAATACCCAGTATTCCTTGGTGGAGCGGTTTAACCGCTGACAGAGGCCTGCTCGATAAAAAACCGGGAAGATGTTGCTTCCCGGTTTTTTATTGCCAACTGGAAAGTGATGCGGCATGACGAGCCGCCTTCGCGAGCAAGCCCGCTCCCACAGGGGAATGCATTCGTCTGTGGGAGCG